>DATHOW010000284.1:0-26548 GCA_035484495.1 Bacteroidia bacterium
TAAAAAAAATCACTATAAACAAGAAGCAATTGACACTATTATGTCTAATATTTCAATTGACAATGAAAAAATAATTTTCAAGGTGAGTAAAAATGAAATAAATAAAAAAATATCCAGCGATGCAGTTATAAACTCGATTAAAAATAATCTTCAAATTTTTACTTTCTATAACAAAGCAAAAAAAGGTTGTACAGTAATTTATTATCATGATTTTCTAGAAACACCTTTGAAAACTAATAGCGCTGAATATAGAGGCGTTGACAGTAGTAGTTGCAAATAAAACTACAAAAAAGTTTTAAGCCACTCAACAGCGTCTTGCTTATTTGAAAATATTTTAGTTGGTCGCCCGGGTTTATTAAATCTAAGATAAACACTTCCTATTAGCTTGTGCCCTAAACTAACCGCAACATAGGCATCAGCTAAAGATAAAGGACAAGATTCTTTTTTCGCCCAATAATCACGGACATCATCAGGTGGTATAGCAAACTCATCGAGTGTTATTAATAAAGGAGCAGGTTGGTTATTAAGCATTTTTGCCATTACCACATTAAATTGCTTCATTGATTCGATATCAAAATTAATGGCGCTTGAGGTGTGTGAATGTAAAATTCCATCCGTACGCAACTTAACGGTAAATGCTCCGCAGATTTCCCAAGCTACAATGCCAACTTCTTTATTTTGAACAGAGCTTGTCATTACATTATTCAATACAAATTACAGGATTAAAAATCTATACTAAAGATAGTGATTTTTAGCTTAAATAAAAGATACAAAAAATTATAATTACTTACATTAAAAAACACTTAACACGGCTTTGTTTATAAAGTTTATATCTTTAAAATGCAGAATAAGGTTTTTATTTTAACTTTAGACTGTGGATTTGAACTCGAACATAAAAAATATAAGTGACTTTTTTGCCAAGAAAACCATTGGTGGAGAGGCTAGTATAAACGATTTGCGCGATAAAGAATTTTCGGGAGTGTTTATGACTGCTGAAGAGAAACGTGCTTTACACAATTACGATAACTATCGTATAAGCTTGCTTAACGCACAGGAAAATGATGAAGCTTTTCATAAAGCGTACCGTCAGTTGCAAGTAATTGCTAACCTTGGCGATTGGAAAGAGTTTTTAAAAGCTGATTACAGCAGCAAATAATTTTATTTTATTGGATTAAATTGTCTTTTGTCATTTCGACCAAAGGGAGAAATCTTTTTAGAAGAGATTGCTTCGCTGCAATCGCAATGACAGGAGTAAATTATTTTTTCTTAAAACTGGAAGTATATAAAAGGTTGCATATCGGCACTCATTGCCTGATATAATGCAAATACAGCTATTACTACTACTAAACCCATTACCGGTATAGGGCTTTTGCTAAATAAGGTGCGGTAACCGTTTTTTATGCTTTCGGGTAACCAGTGTATTAGATAGCCTAGTAACATTACCAATAAAACAGTTTTGTAGGATACAAGCACAGGCAATAATAAATTTGCTCCAAAATGATTTTGTATTCTATCGAATAGTTCGGCTACGGTTTCTAAATCATCGCTACGAAACCAAATGCGAGTAAAACTTATAAATGCTAAGGTTACAAGTACACACAAAACCTTTACAAAAAAGTTAGTTGAGTTTTTAAACGGAGAAATTTTCAGCCACAGTTTATGAATTACTAAACCTAAACCGTTGAGGCCACCCCATATCATAAACATCCAAGAGCTACCGTGCCATAAACCACCCAACAACATGGTTATCATTAAATTTATGTTGGTGTTTAATGTTTTTTTAAAGCCTGCAAAAAAATACATCAATAAGCCAAATACTAAAGCTAATATGGGAAGGAGAATAAACAGCCAAGCTATACCGCTGAGTAAAATAAAAAAACTGCACAAAATAAAAATGCAGATGTAGGAACCTATACTGCCTTTACGGTTTCCACCAAGTGGTATATATAAATATTCTTTAAGCCAACTTGATAAGGATATGTGCCAGCGTTGCCAAAACTCGCTGGTGCTTTGTGCTTTGTAGGGCGATTTAAAATTTGTTTTTAAGCGGAAACCTAAGAGGAGGGCAACACCAATGGCAATATCGGTGTAACCTGAAAAATCGGCATAGATTTGTAAGGAATAACCTAGGATGCCCAAGATAACCTCAACGCCACTATAGTAATTTGGGTTTTCGAAAACACGGTCTACAAAATTTACGCCCACATAATCAGCCATTACTTTTTTGGCTAGTCCGTTTAAAATCCAAAATAGCGCCAAGCCAAATTCTGTTTTTAAAAGATTATAGGGTTGATGAATTTGGTATAAAAACTCGTGCGCTTTTACAATTGGGCCAGCCACTAGGTGAGGAAAAAAACAAACAAAAAAACCGTACTCAAAAATATTGTTTACGGGTTGCACTTTTTGGCGATATAAATCTATAATGTAAGATAAGGATTGAAAGGTGAAGAATGAAATACCCACAGGTAAAATCAACTTATCTACACTAAAGCCTGTACTAAAAAACGAATTGCTGAAATGTGAAAAGTGATTAAAGAATTTAAAGTGAGTGCCAAAAATTTGGTTAGAGCTTTCGGTAAAAAAATAGGCGTACTTAAAATAACCCAGCAACAACAGGTTTATACAAACACTGCACGTAACTGCCAGTTTTTTTATGGCATCTTTTTTTGCGCTGTAAATAAGTCGCCCCCAGCAATAATCGCTGCAAATGGTAAATAGTAACAACACAATAAACACGCCGCTTGTTTTGTAATAAAAAAACAAGCTCACTGCAAATAAATAAATGGTGCGCGCTTTACTGAATTTATATAGGAACGAATAAAAGAAAAGTACTACGGCAAAAAACATCCAGAAAAAAAGATGGGTAAACAGCAAGGGTTTATCTTGCTGAAAAGAAAGGATGTTTTGTAATATGTTTTGTAAAAATTGGTTCAAAATAAAAGCGTACTAAAAATAGTACGCTTAATTTAATTAATGCTATTTGTTGCAATTAATTTTAAGGCTTGCTATGTTGATTACGATTTTTTCTTTTTAAACAAATGAAAATTAGGCACATTTGAGTTAAACTGATAACCTACGTTTAGCAGAGCCGCTATAGTACCAAAATGATGGCTAGCAGTGCCATTACCCGCATATTGTACCAGGCATTGCATATAATCGGCATAAGAGGCTTTGGTAGTAAGCTCTACACATATATGATTAAAAAACTGCATTCTAAAGCCGGTTTCAACGCCTGCAATAACACCTGCAATGTGCCAGTAGTTATTTAAACGTGTGCTAAAAACAGTAACATCGGTACGTGGTACAACCATGCCTGCACCCGGCTTAACAATAAAACCTATGTTGTGCTTTTTGTTGGCACTAACATATAATTTCCAGCGTTTGATAAAATTTACCATCCAAAAATTTGCACCATCGGTATGTTCAAAATGAAACTGCTGACGTGTTGGAAAAGAATCGGGGTTGCTAATTGATTTGCCCGCCACGGTGCCTGTAAAATTTATACCCTGCCCGTCGGTTACTACATATTTGGCATGGTCGTAACTTAGCTCAATGCCCATATCTTTTTCATCGTTAAAATAGGCGCCAATTCTAAAATTGAATTGCGGAATGGTAAGATTAAGTACATCGCTCCATGAGCCAGCTATTTGATCAAAATCGGGGCTATCTTTAGCTTTTACGTTGTGTATGGTAAAATCGTACGAACTGTGTACAGGGTCGTTTGCGCCCGCAGTGCCGTTATTTTTAAAGTGAATGGTGCTTTTGGTAAAAGCCTCGCGGTTATAACCCCACATACCATAAAAAGTAAAACGCTTTTTTTTCTTTACCGTGGTTGTTTCACTTTGCGATGTAACAGAATCGTTTTGAGATAAGGCAGGAAAACAAAAACAAACTAATAAAGTAATTGAAAGCAAAATTTTACGCATCCTGAATTTTTGGGCAAATATCAATAATTTATTTGTTAATTTTTGAGAATAAAAAAGCCACATGATATAAATCACATGGCTTTTAATTTTTTGGTTTTTACTACTTATCGAACTAGTTCAACAAAGCCTTTCTTCTCTACTACATCGGCTCTGCTACCGCAATTAGATTTGTATTTTACTACAAAGAAATAAGTGCCATTATCAGCTTCGTGGCCGCTTTTTGTTTTACCATCCCAAGGTTTAGAATAGTCGGTTGTTTGGTAAATGTGTTTGCCCCAACGGTCGTACACATTTAACTCATAGCTATCGCTTTGTTTAAATATTTGATATTGATTTAAGTGTTGCGAGTAAAAAGGATAGAAGTAATCGTTTGTTTTATCTCCGTTAGGCGAAAACACGTTTACTGTTTCATCGGGACGGAAAGCGTTGTATGTATTTACTGAAATAATTATTTTACCTGTATCGGGGCAACCATTATTTAAATAAGTTACATAATAACTACTTAAGCTTGGTACCGGTACGTGTGCCGAATCGCCGGTAAATGAAGCTACCGAATTGTTTGGATGCCATACATAATTAGTACGACCTGTATCAGCAATTAATAGTGCTAAAGAATCTTTAGGGCAGTAGTAAGCAAAAATACTATCTGTTTGCAGTTTTGCAGGATTTGAAAGTGTGAATGTACCTTTTTGCACACAGTTACCTGCATTTACCACATACGAATACGTTATGCTACTTGCTGTACCTGAATTAAGATTAGGTTTGGTAGAGCTTGCCGGGAAACTACCTCCGTTTACAGGTGCAGGTGATGTATAAGGGCTAGGGTAAATCCAAGTAAAAGTGTACGGTTTACCAATAGGTCCGTTAGTTTCGCGTGGCACTGAAATCATGACCTCAGCATTGTTATCATTATAACATAGAGGCTGTTGTATTATAGATTGGATTGCAGTGAACGATTGTACTTGTACACGCAATTTTATAGTGTCCACACAACCCGCAGGGCTTTTCACTACATCAGTATAAATTGTACCATTAACTTGCAAAGGAGTTGGAATTACAGAATAAGATGTGTTAGCTGTTGTACTGCCCAAGAATGTTGAACCCGCGTACCAGTTATTTGTGTAACCGGCAGGAATAGATGGATTAAGTTGTAATGTATCTAAACCGCAAGCAGTTATTGTGTTTGTTACAGATGCTTGAGTAGTAAGCGTGACAGTTCTAGTATATACACTAGCACAAGAAGGATTGCCCGCCTGAGTAATAACTATACTATAAGTACCCGCAGGTAAATTATTAATTGAAAAAGGAGACGGTACCGCAGTTGCGCTATTAGTAGCAGCACCTGTTATAGCCCAATCGTAAGTAGCAAATGTATATGTACCGGTAGTACTAACACTTATAGCCCCTGTGTTGCCTCCTGTACAAGCAGGTAATGCATTTACGTTATAATTTACAGCATATTCTGAAATATTTACCTTCAATGAATCTCTGCAACCTGTAGTATTATCTTTATACGATACAATGTAATGCTGGCCATTTGCTGCACTATTTACACTATACGATTGAGAAGTTGCACCTGGAATTATTGTGTTTGATACATCATACCATTGGTAAGCTGAACCCGAAGGAGATTGTAACAAAACATTGTTACCACATACTTGTACGCTTGTGTCATTAAAATTAACCGGATTTGTAACATTGATATTTACTGTTGTTGTTTGAAAACAACCCGCATTATCATGAACGCCTACACTATAAGTACCCGGCATAAGACTGCTTACCACCGTAGATGTTTGAACCGGTGAAGTACTCCAAGCAATATTATAAGGAGCCGTACCACCACTTACTGATACAGTTGCACTACCGGTTGGGCCTCCGCATTTAGATGGACTTGATGAAGCCGATATATTAAGATTGCTAACCGTAGTATTTACATTGGTTGTTAATGTTTGTGTATAAACCCCCGAACAACCTGTGGCAAAAGATACCAAACAAGTGTAAGCACCAGGAGCTAAATTACTTATAGAAGCTGTAGTTTGACCACCCTGTGACCAAGAATAAGTTGGTGTACCTGTATAGTTAGATACAGTTACAGAAGCTGTACCATCATTACCGCCGCAAGAAGAGGCCGGTGTTGATGCAATAGAGGCAGTTGGCGCTGTACTACAATTAACTGCATTACCGCCAATAAAAACACCTGAATCATATTCTTCATCTCCAGCATCAGCAATAGCAATTTTCATGTGATAAGTTGAGCATGGCACTACCGGAGCGACAGAAGTAATAGGAATAGTATATCCATCATAAGCAATATCACGGTTTACAGCTGATGCAGGTGGGCCATAATTAACATGAAAATATTGTGGATTACTTGCCGGTTGAGGCGGATAAGGAAAGCCTCCAACATTTCCTCCAACAAATCCGTTATTTACATTATCAATTGAAACAACCGAAACAGATGTTGTTGTGGTAGGCAGGTTTGCAATGTTAGTTCCGTTATAAACCGGGCCACTTGGATTAGTGCCTGTTAAAAATATACCAAAAACATCGTTGAACTGACCAATATATTTAGGATATTCTTCTGAACCAAAAACGTAGGTTATACTAACTTGGTTGCAAATAGGTACAAAATCGAATTGAAGGATACATACATCGTAGTGAGCAGTAGTATCTATATGTGTAAGATCTGGATCTCTATAATCATTTCCATTTTGAAAACTACACAATATACCGCCTCGATTTGCCGCATTAACTGCCTTGCCGGTAGTTAATAAAATACCGCTAGTTAAGCCTAAATTAGTGCCAGTACTAGGGTACGTAAAAGTACCAGAAGCAATACCACCACAGTTTATAGAAGCATTAGTTACTGTAACACCACCACCAGTAATGTTTTGTGCCAGCTGAGTAGCAGTATTGTTTACAGTTACTTGCAATTGAGAGGGTTGAGCAAACAAACTTACCGGTAAAAGTAAAATTGCAATTTTAAAAAATAGATTTTTATTCATGTTTTTTTTAATTTTCGGTCGCAATATAAAAATTTAAATGCAATGTACTGTCTAAAAAAAATAGTTAACAGTTAAAACAACTTCAGTTCATAAAAAATAGCAGCAAATGACCTGCATTGTGCTATTTTTGTTACTTACACTTCAGCCATGACCCTACTAGGAAAAGTAATAAAGAAGACGATTGAGATTGGTGAGAAAATTCCTAAACGAAACCGTAACCAAGGTGCGTTTAAAAAACAGGCCAAAGTGTTGCGGGCACTGATGAAAAAGGCCCAGTTTACTGCCTTTGGCGAGCATTATAAGTTTAAGGACATTTTACAGGAAAAAAATTTAGTAAAGGCCTTTGCCCATAACGTACCAGTGCATGATTATAACAGTATGTTTAAAAACTGGTGGTACCGTTCGTTAAATGGTGAGCCTTTTGTTAGCTGGCCAGGCCCTGTACAATATTTTGCTTTAAGCTCGGGTACATCAGAGGCATCAAGCAAACATATACCCGTTACTAAAGATATGCTGAAGGCTATACGCCGTGTGGGGGTTAGACAAATACTAAGTACCGCACATTTTAATTTACCCGAAGACCATTTTAGAAAAGGCATTTTAATGATTGGCGGCAGCACGCACTTAAATTATAACGGCACTTATTTTGAAGGCGATTTAAGCGGCATTACTACCGGCACGATTCCGTTTTGGTTTCAGTTTTTTTATAAACCGGGTCCTCGTATATCTAGCTATACCAATTGGGAAACCAAGCTAGAAGAGATGACCCTTAATGCTAAAAACTGGGACATTGGCATTGTTTGCGGTGTGCCCGCTTGGGTGCAAATTTTATTTGAAAAAATTATTGCGCATTATAAAGTAAAAACCATACATGATATTTGGCCTAACCTACGCATTTACGTAAGTGGTGGTGTGGCTATTAGTCCGTATGTGAGTTCGTTTGAAAAGTTGACTGAAAGACCTCTTATTTTTATTGATACTTATTTAGCTTCGGAGGGGTACATTGCCTACCAAGACAATCAAGACATTGGTGGACCAATGAAGTTGGTTACTGATAATGGCATTTACTTTGAGTTTGTGCCTTTTACAGATGAGAATTTTGATGAGGAAGGGAATTTGAAGGAAAACCCGCAAACACTAACCATTAATCAGGTGGATGAAGATAAGGAATATGCCTTGTTACTTAGCACCTGCGCCGGGGCATGGCGTTATTTAATTGGCGATGTAATTAAGTTTACATCGGTTGATGATGCCGAGATTTTAATTGCGGGTAGAACCAAACATTTTTTGAGTTTGTGTGGCGAGCATTTGAGTGTAGATAACATGAACAAAGCTCTTAGCTTGGCTGCTGCCGAAATGAAGATTGAAATTAGCGAATATTGCGTGTGCGGCATTAAGCACGAACGCCTTTTTGCCCATAAGTGGTACGTGTCGGCAGAAGAGAAAATTGATACTGCTCTTTTAAAAACTAAAATAGACGCTCATTTAAAAATTTTGAATGACGATTATCGTGTAGAGCGCACATCGGCCCTAAAAGATATTTTTGTTGAAGCCCTACCTCACCAGCATTTTATAGATTTTTTAGTGAAAACTAAACGAAAAGTAGGTCCACAGACCAAATTTCCTAGAGTTTTAAAGGGTAAGGTTTTACACGATTGGGAAGACTTTTTGAAGGAAAAAGGTTACGATTGTTGATTTAACAATAAATTGTTAATAAAATATTTAAACATTGTAGGTTTTTACTATTTTAGCCATCCGCTAAATGGTAAAAACACTTATATATGCTTTAGCTTGCCTTAGTTTGGCAAGTTTTACGTTTGCCAACAAGGGTGATAATAAGCCATTGGCAAAAGCAACAGCCTGTGATACCTGTGTTACCGTTATACTAACTGATACCAAAATGGATGATAAACCAACTTTAAAATCGGTTGGGCGAGATACCAGCAACGCTACCATTATTGCTACCAGTTTAAATAAATCAATATCGAGAGAGGAGTTGGTTTATATGGTTGACAGCATTTTAGATTTAGATAGCATATCGCCTAAAACTATTGCCATGCTTACTTTTTATAGTGCCGAGCTTAGCAAACCAAAAGAAATAGAAAAAGAAGCAAAAGTATTAAGCAGCTTGCCTGCTACTGATTTTTACGAATCGTTTGATGAAACAACCTGTTTTGTACCTGTGCCTGAACAAACCTTACCCGATACACTTAAACTGGTTGTTAGTAACGATTCGTTAGGAGATTATTTTCCACCAATTTGTGGGGTTGTTACTTCTAATTACGGCTGGAGAGATAACCGCATGCACAAGGGCATGGATATAAATTTACGTCGTGGTGATATTGTACACGCTGCTTTTGGTGGCATGGTGCGCATTGCACGTTATAATGGCGGTTACGGCAATGTGGTTATTGTTAGGCATTATAATGGATTGGAAACTGTTTACGCACATCTATCAAAAATAAAAGTTAAGACAGGGCAAGTTGTTATATCGGGTCAAGTACTTGGTTTGGGTGGTGCTACGGGACATGCAACAGGCAACCATTTACATTTTGAAGTACGTTTTAAAGGGCATGCGCTTAACCCTGCTAATTTTATTTCGTTTACCGAAAATAAAATACTGAATGATACACTTATCATTCGTAAGTCACGCTACGGTGTGGCTGCATTTCCATCTAATGCAACAGTTTATACAGTTCAGCGTGGCGATAGTTGGTACGAGGTTGCCAAGCGTTATGGTTTAACTACACGTCAGCTTGGTTCGTTGAACGGAACGGATAGACGTTTTTACCTAAGAGTGGGTCAAAAAATACGCATTAACTAAACGTATCTTTTTCTTTCACTGCTTATTCACAGCCCGTACTTTCATTCAATAAAAATGTATTTTTGCACAACAATTTTTATAAAATGGAACTTACAGAACAAGAAATTTTACGCCGTCATAAACTAGGTGAACTAAAAAACTTAGGCATTAATCCCTATCCACCAGAAGAATTTTTGGTGAACGTTACTACGGCCGATATAAAGGAAAACTACGAGCGCGATAAATTAAATTATAAAGACATTAGCATTGCGGGTCGCTTAATGAGCGTGCGTGACATGGGTAAGGCAGCTTTTGCCGAAATACAAGATGCAACAGGACGCATACAATTTTATATTAAACGTGATGAAATTTGCCCCGGCGAAGACAAAACTTTGTACGATGCCGTTTGGAAAAAACTGTTAGACATTGGTGATGTTATTGGATTGAAAGGTTATGTGTTTACAACCAAGGTTGGTGAAATATCTATACACGTAACAAGCATTACTCTTTTATCAAAAGCATTACGCCCCTTGCCTATTGTAAAAACTGATGATACCGGTAAAGCACATGATGTTGTTAGCGATGCTGAATTTCGCTATCGCCAGCGTTATGTTGATTTAATTATTAACCCGGCAGTAAAAGATACTTTTGTTAAGCGTACACAAATAATGAACTCGATACGTACTACGCTTACCAACCACGGTTTGTTAGAAGTTGAAACACCTATTTTACAAAGTATACCGGGTGGTGCAGCGGCTCGTCCGTTTATTACGCATCACAACGCACTTGATATGCCTTTGTATTTACGTATAGCTAACGAGCTTTACTTAAAGCGTTTAATTGTAGGTGGTTTTGATGGTGTGTTTGAGTTTGCTAAAGATTTTAGAAACGAGGGGATGGACAGAACACACAACCCCGAGTTTACTGTACTTGAGTTTTACGTTGCTTATAAAGATTATAACTGGATGATGACTTTCTCTGAAAATCTTTTAGAAAAAGTTGCGATGGATTTATACGGCACAACTTTAGTTACCGTTGGCGATAAACAAATTGATTTTAAAGCGCCGTTTAAACGCATTACTATGTACGATGCCATTAAAGAACATACCGGCATTGACATTAGTAATATGGATGAAAACCAATTGCGCGATGTTTGTAAAAAACTACACATTGAGGTTACACCAAGCATGGGTAAAGGCAAACTGATTGATGAAATTTTTGGCGGCAAATGCGAAGGCAATTATATACAACCAACTTTTATAACTGATTACCCAGTTGAAATGAGCCCGCTTACCAAAAAGCACCGCATTACAGCAGGTTTGGTGGAGCGTTTTGAGTTGATGATAAATGGAAAAGAAATTGCTAATGCTTACACCGAGCTTAACGACCCTATTGAGCAACGCGAGCGTTTTGAAGACCAGGTGAAATTACAAGAACGTGGCGATGATGAAGCTATGTTTATTGATCAGGATTTTTTACGTGCCCTTGAATATGCTATGCCACCAACAGCGGGTATAGGAATTGGCATAGATAGATTGACCATGTTGTTAACCAACAATGTATCTATACAGGAGGTTTTATTCTTCCCGCAAATGCGCCCTGAAAAAACGCATGAAGAACAAACTACGGAAGCATAAAAAATAAATTACTTGAAATGAAAAGAGGCTATCAAAATTTGGTAGCCTCTTTTTTTGTTTGTGTTATATTTAACCAATCATTACACAAAATTTATTTTACTCATTTATTTCTTATCTGCCGGAGGGGCGTTTAGTAAAGGAATTTTAATTTTATCTTTTTTAGTTAGTCCTTCAAGTACTTCTATATTTATACCATCAGATAAACCTGTTTTGATATATTTCTTCTCATACATGTTTGGCGATTTTTCAATTTCTACAAAAGCTTTGCTTTTTTCAAACTGCATAACGCTTTCGGGAATGGCTAATACATTTTCTTTTTTCGCTAAAATAATATCGG
Organism: Bacteroidia bacterium; assembly: GCA_035484495.1. Lineage (GTDB taxonomy): Bacteria > Bacteroidota > Bacteroidia > B-17B0 > Aurantibacillaceae > PALSA-968. The sequence goes on from DATHOW010000284.1 coordinate 11,709, forward strand.
CACTGGCGCTATAAGCCGCACGTAAAAAAGTGCTGTTCTTTTCTTTATTCATGGCTGCACGAATTAAAAACTGAATGGCACCATTCTCAGCCACACCTTTTGGGGCAATGTACTCAAGGTTTGCATTAAAGGTTTCGTTATCTATAGCACCAACGGTTAACACCAAAGGCATGCCCTCTTTTACTTTACCAACTTCGCTCTCATCAAGCTTGCCTTCAAAAATCATTTCGCCCATGTTGGCTACTACGGCAATGGTTGTACCCTCGTTAAAGGTGTTACTTTCAATTACCGAGCTTCCTTCTTTAATGGGCACATCTAGCACCATGCCTCGGATAGTTGATTTTACGATTGTGTTAGAAGCGGTCTCCATGCTTTTGCTAACGCCCTCTTTTAAAATTTGTAAATTATCTTCGGCAGATTTTACTTCTACCTCAGCACTTTTGTATTTTAAATCGGATGGTAAAAAATCGGCTTTAGAAATTACGCCTTGTTCTAACAATTTTTTATTACGCTCGTACTCAATAGTTGCATTATCGAAACTTACTTTAGCCTGGTTGATACGTGTTTCGGCACCCTGCAAGCTAGCCATGTTAGGAATAATTTTTATGCGGGCAATTACATCGCCTTCTTTAATTTCTTGTCCGGCAACCACAAAAAACTTTTCTACTACGCCCGATACGCGCGATTTCATATTTACTTCTTTACGCGGAATGATGGAACCAGTGGCTACTGTTTTTTTAACGATGACTGTATCGAACGGAGAAACGGTTTGAAAAACTACCGGAGGTGTTTGCGACTTTTGGTATAAAAAGAAAATGGTGTACCCAAAAATGGCAAGCACTATAATTAGCAAACTGATTTTAATTATTTTTTTTATCATATATGTTTTGTTGTTATTCTGTTCTTAATGCTTCTACGGGATGAATTGCTACTGCCCTACGCGCGGGTATAAAACCTGCAATTAAACCACCTACTATAATTACGCTTAGGGCTTTCATGGCAATGCTAATATCAACAGTTGGGTTTGTAAACATGGCACCTTCTTCGTGGCCAATGGCTGAGTTTAATCCTTCGAGGCAATAAATGCCGGCCGTTAAACCCGAGTAACCTGCAATGGCTGTTATAAATAATGCCTCTAATAAAATTTGAGAAACCACATTGCTTGGTGTTGCACCAAGCGCACGTTTTACGCCAATTTCTTTTGTGCGCTCTTTAACTACAATAAGCATAATGTTGCTGATGCCAATAACACCTGCTAACAGTGTACCAATGCCTACTACCCAAATTAATGCCTCGATGCCTGTAAACAAACCATTCAATTTGCCAAACTCAACACCCATGTTCCAATGGCCAATGGCAACTTTATCATCGGGCGCTACTTTGTGTCTTTCTTTTAGCATAGCAATGGCTTCGTTTTCTGCCTGCTCGGCAGGAATTCCATCTTTAGCTTTTACCGCAAACCAACCTACTTTATTTACGTAGTTAAATGCTTTTTGAAAAGTGGTAAAGGGAATATAAATAGTTTGTGCATCTTCTTGTCCATCTTGTCCGCCTTGGTTAGGACGCGTTAAACCCACCACCATAAAATACACGCCGTTAATGCGAATGTACTGCCCCATTACTTCTTCATCCTTTTTAAAAAGAATTTCTTTTACACGGGTGCCTATGACACAAATTTTACGTCGGTCATCAATGTCTTTTTGATTAACAAACCGCCCTTTAACAATATCCTTTTTTATTACCTGAATAAATTCGGGATACTGCCCCATTACATTAAAGCTGCCTGTTTTTAAACCACGCACCACATTGTTGCCTTGCTTAAAACCACCCAACTGATTTTGCGGACAAACAATATCAACATTAGGTAATTTTTTTAGAGCCGTTACATCGTTATCATCATAAATAAAAATTCGACCCGATTTTAAACCTTTATAGGGTTTGGTAGTCGGCTGAGTCCATAAGAAAAAACTATTGGTAGCCAAGCCACCAAAGCCATCCATAATGCCGTGCCTTAAACCATTGCCTGCGCCCAACATAATAACCAACATAAAAATACCCCAAGCCACCCCTAACATGGTTAGTGTAGTACGCAACTTATTTTTTTTAATAGTTGCAAAAATTTCTTGCCAATTATCTCTATCTAAAACACTCATTTATTAATCTTCTCGTAAAGCTACAACAGGTGCAATGCGCGCCGCACGAATGCTTGGAAACAAACCAGCCAAAGCACCCGACACCACTAATAACACCGTAGCAAAAATAGCTAAGCCAAAATCAATTTCGGGGTCTTTAAAAAATTCGCTGTTAACGCCAACCGAACGCAAACCTTCAATTAAACCAACACCTAATACTAAACCAATATAACCTGCTGTGCCTGTTATAAAAATACTTTCTAAAATTATTTGACTAACGATTGAATACGGCGTTGCACCAAGTGCTTTACGAATACCGATTTCCTTTGTGCGTTCTTTTACAATTATCATCATAATATTACTAACGCCCACTATGCCTGCTATTAATGTAAAAATACCGATGATGGTTACAAATATTTTTATGCCATCAAGCATGCCCATCGTACGCTCGTACTGCACATTGTTATTATAAACACCCAATGCATCTTCATCCTTAGGATTGAAATTATGTTTTTTACCCATTAGCACGCGTAACTCTTTTACAATTTCTTCGCTACGCTCAATGCCTGCGCTACCTGTTGTAAACCACATCATGGTTATATGGTTTTGTCCGTTCCAGGCACGTTGTGCGGTTGAAAGAGGAATGTAAATTCTATTATTATCGCCATTACCCGGATCATCAAAAACACCTGTTACCATGTATTGAGTGCCTGCTACATCAATATATTTACCCAGTGGGTTTTCGCCTTTAAAAAGAGTCTCTTCAACCGGTTTGCCTATGGCACAAACTTTACCATAATTTTGGACATCGAGCATATTAAAGAAACGACCCTTGATAATTGCAGCACGCTCGAGGTTTTGATGATCGGGCATAACAGGACGAACCAAAAAGCCTGCGTGTTCTTTTTTATACGAAAGTATTTTAGTTTCGCGCGGCTTAAACATAGCCGATGAGTTATCAATTTCTGTTATTTTATCTCTTATCAGCGTATAATCTTCGTTGGTAAGTTGTATCTCGCGATTAGGTTTTAAGCCATTAAATGCCATTGATGTGTTACCGCCTTCGATATAAATACTGTTAGCGGCATCGTTACCAAACTGACTTTTAGCCCCGTTGCGCAAACCATTGCCCGCACCCGATAAAACCACCATAATAAAAATACCCCATGCCACGCTAAAGGCCGTAAGAAACGTGCGCAATTTGTTTTTGCTGATGGTTTCAAATATTTCTTGCCAGTTATCGCGGTTAAACATTTTTATTTTATTGCGTTTTCAACCTCTACTTCTTCATTAACAATAAGTCCGTCTTTTAAACGAATAACACGGTCGGTTAGTTTACTAATATCATCCTCGTGGGTTACAACAACCAAGGTTATGCCCTTTGCATTTATATCTTTAAATATATCCATCACTTCTAACGAGGTGGTAGAATCTAACGCTCCGGTAGGCTCATCGGCAAAAATAACTTTAGGCTGACCAATTAAAGCGCGTGCAATTGCCACACGTTGTTTTTGACCACCGCTTAACTCGCTGGGTAAATGGTTAGCCCATTCTTTTAAGCCTACTTTATCTAAATATTCTAAAGCCAGTTTGTTGCGTTCTTTACGCGATACTTTTTGATAGTACAGGGGAAGCGCTACGTTTTCCATAGCGTTTTTAAAAGACAGTAAATTGAAAGACTGAAACACAAAACCTAAAAATTTGTTACGTATATGTGCAGCTTGTGTTTGCGAAAGGTTTTTAACCAGCATGCCGTTTAGCAAATACTCGCCATTATCGTAATTATCTAAAATGCCCAGTACATTTAGTAAGGTTGATTTACCCGAGCCCGAAGAACCCATAATGGATACAAACTCGCCCTCCCTAATATGCAAATCGATGCCTTTAAGTACTTTAAACTCGCTTTTACCAAGGTGGTAAGACTTTTGTATGTTGTTTAGCTTAATCAAGTGTCTTAATTTACCTCAAAGTTACGCCATTAAAACAGCAAAGTGCTTCCGTTTGCAAAGGAAATTTTGCGCTGGTACTATTTTTTGCATGATTTTTTAGTGTAGGGCTATAATACTAACGCACTAGTTAGTCTTATAGTATACCGGCTGATTGGTAACCCACATCGGGTTTTAGATTGGGTTGTTTGTAGGCTTGTACCGCTAACACATCGCAACGGTTGTTCTCTACATTATCGGCATGGCCTTTTACCCATTTAAATTTTACGTGGTGTTTTTTATAGAGTGCCAAGAACCTCAACCATAAATCGACGTTCTTTACGTTTTTGAAATTCTTTTTTATCCAACCATCTATCCATTTTTTTTCGATAGAATCGACCACATATTTTGAATCGGAATAAACGCTAACATGGCTGCCTAGATTCTTTAAATGCTCTAAAGCAACAATAACCGCCATCAACTCCATACGGTTATTAGTGGTGTGTTTAAACCCTTCGCTGATTTCTTTGCGTTTTTCTTTATACAGCATTACTACGCCAAAGCCGCCCGGCCCCGGGTTGCCACTAGCAGCACCATCGGTATAAATATGAATGGCATCGCTCAAAATTAGATGCCGCTGTTGGTTCTAAAAATTTTAACCGCAATGGCTAATAATATAATGCCAAACACTTTACGTAAAATGGCAACACCACCTGCACCTAAAATGCGTTCTAAATGTTTTACGTTTTTTAAAACTATATACACAATGCCCACATTTATAAGAATGCCAATTAATAAAGACACCGTGTTATATTGCGCACGCATAGAAAGTAAGGTGGTTAATGTACCTGTACCCGCAATTAAAGGAAAAGCAAGTGGTACGACAGATGCGGTTGATGTAACTTCTTCTTTATATAAACGGATGCCTAAAATCATTTCGAGGGCGATAAAAAATATAACTAAGGAGCCTGCAATGGCAAAATCCTTCGTGCTTAACCCTATTAGTTGTAAAATAGATTCGCCGGCAAATAAAAACACTACCATTATGGCTAAAGAAACCAAGGAGGCTTTACCCGATTGCAACTCGCCACTGGTTTGACGCAGGTTGATGATAACCGGCACAGAGCCCACTACATCAATTACGGCAAATAGCACCATAGTTACGGTGGCTATTTCTTTTATGTCGAAAACAAAATCCATAGACGTTTTATTTAGGTAATGTAAGTTACGATTTTATTTTTTCTAATTTCATTAAATCTTGTCCGATATCTTTTCTGTAATTCTTTTTATCGTACGAAATTATTTCAGCGTTTTTCATGCTTTTGCTAATAGCCTCCTGCATGCTGTTACCAAAAGAAGTAATGGCAATTACGCGACCGCCATTGGTTAGCACATTTGTACCATCTAATTTTGTGCCAGCATGAAAAATAATACTATCATGTGTTTTATCTAAACCTGTTATGGTTTTATTTTTTTCGTAATCTTCGGGGTAACCACCAGAGACCAGCATTACTGTTGTGGCAATGCGTTCATCGATATCTAATTTTACGTTGTGTAAATTTTCTGTCGCAACAGCTTCAAACAATTCTAACAAATCGGTTTTTATACGGGGGATAACTACTTCAGTCTCAGGATCGCCCATGCGGCAGTTGTACTCAATTACCTGAGGCTCGCCCCCACAATTCATTAAGCCAATAAAAATAAAACCTTTGTAAACAATATTTTCTTGCTGTAAACCTTTTAAGGTTGGTATAGCAACACGCTCTTCTACCTTCTTTATAAAATCGGCATCGGCAAATGGTACCGGACTAACTGCGCCCATGCCACCTGTGTTTAAACCAACATCGCCTTCGCCAATGCGCTTATAATCTTTTGCGGCAGGCAGGATTTTATAATTTTTTCCATCAGTTAATACAAAAACAGAAAGCTCGATGCCTTTTAAAAATTCCTCTATCACCACTTTTGCCGATGCATTACCAAACTTTGCATGGGCAAGCATTTCGGTTAATTCTTTTTTTGCTTCATCTAACGTATCGGGTATAACAACCCCTTTGCCTGCAGCTAAGCCATCAGCTTTTAAAACATAGGGTGGACTTAGGGTTTCTAAAAATTTTAAACCTTGCTGTAAAGTATCTTTAGTAAATGTTTGGTAACGAGCCGTTGGTATTTTATGACGAATCATAAACTCTTTTGAAAAATCTTTACTGCCCTCTAATTGCGCTCCTGCTTTTGATGGGCCAATAATGGCTATATCTTTTAGTACTTCATCGTTCTTAAAAAAATCGTAGATGCCTTTTACCAAGGGGTCTTCGGGACCAACCACCACCATATCGATGTTGTTTTTCCAAACGAAATTTTTAATGCCTTCAAAATCAGTAGCAGAAATATCCACGTTAGTGCCACAAAGACTTGTGCCTGCATTGCCCGGAGCAATGTATAAGTTTTCTAACTTTTTACTTTGAGATATTTTGTATGCAAAAGCATGCTCTCTACCCCCATTGCCTAAGATTAAAACGTTCATGCCCCAAAATTAAAACTTTATTAGCGATTGTTATTAGAAATAAATACACTAATCTGCTTCTTTAATAAAAGAAACCTTTGCCGCTTGGTATTTGGGTTTCATAACCCATGTTTTAAAATTAACCATGGTTTCAAAAGGGCCATCAACCACAACCATGTTTACTATCCAAACAGGAATGCAGCCGCCCGGGTTTACCAATAGCTGATAGGTTACTTGGGTTGTGCCATCTTTTAGGGGAGTTAGTGTCCACAAAGCATCTAATTGAGGGATGCGGATAAAATTGGCGTTAACCGGAATATAATTTGGGTTAGCTGTTGATTTAATGGTTACGATTTTTGTTTTTTCATCTTGCGTAATTACGGTAGTAACTATAAAATCTCGTTTATCTAAAGGCCAGGGAACCAGTACAGTTTGGTAATGTATAAGCTCGGTTTCGCTTACTTTTTTTAGGATAGCAGATTGCCCGCATTTATACACCCAGTTTGAATAATTTGCCCAATCGTCTACCAAGGCAACAATGTTACCAAGCGAAGCTTTTACTAAAAAAATGGCTTTTAATTCTTTAAAGTTTGAGTTGGCTGCTTTTCTTGTATAAACCTCTATTCCTTTTTCATTTTTTTTTAGCGCCCAACTAGTTACATCACTTTGAGAAAAGCCAAAGAAGGAAATAAAAGAATAAAAAAAAGAGAGGATTATTGTTTTAAACATTTAGCCTATTTTGCCTGCTACACTATGCAACAGGTTATATACTGTTGTTTCAACAAAGCTCATCAAATATACCGCCTAAATTGGAAGTAATTTAGGAGAAGCAGATACATTATTAGCTGTAATTGTTAAAAGCCCTGTTAATTATGACAAAAAAAGGGTAGCTCAACGAACTACCCTTTTTACAGACTTAATTTACTGTTTAAACAAACATCATAATTGGGTTTTCTAAAAAGCCTTTTAAGGTTTGCATAAAGGCTGCACCTGTTGCGCCATCAACCGTGCGGTGGTCGCAGCTCAACGTAATTTTCATGGTGTTACCGGGTACCACCATATTGTTTTTTACTACCGGTACTTGGCGAATGCCACCAACGGCTAAAATACAAGACTCAGGACTGTTGATGATAGATGTAAATTCATCTATGCCAAACATGCCCAGGTTAGAAACCGTAAATGTGTTTCCTTCCCAATCGGCAGGTTGTAATTTTTTCTCTTTTGCTTTTTTACCAAACTCTTTTGCTTCGGCTGAGATTTGCGATAGACTTTTGCCATCCGTAAAACGAATTACAGGTACCAACAAACCATCTTCGACCGCTACCGCCATACCAATATGTATATGGTTGTTGTAACGAATTTTATCGCCCAACCAACTTGAGTTTACTTTTGGATGTTTACGTAGTGCAGATGCACAAGCTTTAATAACAATATCGTTATAAGATATTTTTGCTTCGCCATTTTTTTCAGCAGCTTTGTTGATAGCCTCACGTGCACTGATGGCATTTTCCATATCGCACTCAACTGTTAAGTAGAAATGCGGTGCACCGTTTTTACTTTCAACTAAACGACGTGCAATTGTTTTACGCATTTGCGAAACAGGTACTTCGGTATAACTTTCTGTTCCTACAAAAGTAGATGCGGCACCACCAAAAGGTGTGTAAGTTTCAATGTCTTTTTTAATAATGCGTCCGCCATCGCCACTGCCGTGTACCACAGCAATATCAATGCCTTTATCTTTCGCAATTTTTTTAGCGAGAGGCGATGCAATAATTCTTCCGTTACCGGAAGCATGTTTTACAACTGTTGTTGCTGTTGCAACGGGTTGAGCAACTGTTGTTGCAGTTGCAGCAACTTCTTGCTTAGCAGGTTGTGCGGCAGGTGCTGCAACGGCACCTAATTCTTTTTCTTGTGCTACAATCGCTTTAATATCTTCGTCACCTTTACCGATGATGGCCAATAGTGAATTAATTTCAACTGCTTTGCCAGCTTCAGTTCCTTGGTATAATAGTACGCCATCAAAAAAAGATTCGAACTCCATAGTAGCTTTATCGGTTTCGATATCAGCTAACAGCTCGCCATTTTTTACTTTATCACCTACTTTTTTATGCCACTTAGCTACTACTCCTTGCGTCATAGTATCGCTTAGTTTTGGCATACGTACAATATTTATAGTTGCAGGAATTTCAACTTTTTTAACCTCAGCAGCAGGTTTAGCCGATTCTTTAACTGCGCCGTTTGTTGCAGCAGGCTCTGCTTTTTTAGTATCAGCCGCTGCGGGTGCAGGTGTACCGGCTCCACTAATAATTTTAGAAATGTCTTCACCATCTTTACCAATTACAGCAATTAGTGCATCAATAGCAACAGGTTTACCTGCTTCGGCACCAATGTAAAGTAAAGTACCATCGTAAAAAGATTCAAATTCCATAGTGGCTTTATCTGTTTCGATATCGGCAATAATTTCGCCGTTCTTAACTTTATCACCCACCTTTTTATGCCATTTAGCTACTACACCCTCGGTCATAGTATCGCTTAGTTTGGGCATTTTAATAATTTCAGCCATAGTTAAATTTCTTTATTCTTTAATGAAAGGATAATCTGTTTGAACATACACATCGTTATACAACTCTTCTACAGCAGGATACGGAGATTCTTCTGCAAAAGTAATTGACTCTTCAACAATGGTTTTAATTTTTGCTTCCATTGCTTCTACCCCTTTGTCATCAATCCATTTATTTTTCTTTAATGTATCAAGTACTTTATCAATAGGGTCTTGGTGTTTATATTCTTCAACCTCATCTTTACTACGGTAGGTTTGAGGATCGCTCATACTATGCCCACGGTAACGATACGTTTTCATTTCTAACAAAGTTGGTCCATCACCACGACGAGCACGTGCTGCGGCTTCTTCCATTGCCTCATGTACGGCTTCAACCGTCATACCATCAACCGGTTTTGCAGGCATATCGTAAGCTAAACCAAGTTTCCATAAATCGGTTACGTTACTGGTACGTTCAACCGAAGTACCCATTGCGTAATGGTTATTTTCTATAATAAAAATTACAGGTAGTTTCCAATTCATAGCCATGTTAAAGGCTTCGTGCAAAGCACCCTGACGAACTGCGCCATCGCCCATTGAGCAAACGCAAAGATTATCAGTTCCTAAATATTTTTCGGCAAAAGCAAGACCTGCACCTAATGGAACTTGTCCACCAACGATACCATGCCCACCAACAAAACCGTGTTCTTTACTAAAAATGTGCATTGACCCACCTTTGCCTTTTGAGCAACCTGTGATTTTTGCGTACAACTCTGCCATTACGTATTTTGGGTGAAGCCCCAATGCAATAGGATGTACGTGGTCGCGGTAAGCGGTAATGTGTTTATCACCTTTTTGTGTAGCACTAACGGTGCCTGCAACAATGGCTTCTTGACCGTTGTATAAATGACAAAAACCTTTAATTTTTTGCATGGTATAAAGTTGCCCTGTGCGCTCTTCGAAGCGACGCATAAGCAACATGCTTTCGTACCAGGTTAAATAATTCTCTTTTGTAAACTTTAACTTCTTATCTACTTTCTCTGCTGTTTTCGCCATTTTGTAAAAATTACATCCTACAAAAATAGCAAAAATACGATTGGATTTAACTTGTTAAACCTACCCCCTTAGGGGCAGGTTTTTAACAGGTTTAGGTGTCAGCTTCTCGGTATTTTATATGCGCCCAAATACAGATTTCTCCCTGTGGTCGAAATGACAACGCAGAAGCGAAATGACAAGACTAGATTGCTTCGCTGCGCTCGCAATGACAAACGCAAACTATATCTTTAAACCTATTACTAATAAATCATCGGTTTGAGGCTCATCTTGTTTCCAATTATTGTGGGCATATTCTAAAAAAGAGCCTTGCTCGCTCATGTTCATATCCTGTATGCTAAGCAACATTTCGTAGAAGTTCCTTCTATTAAATTTCTTGCTACGCTCGCCCCCAAACTGGTCGGCATAACCATCAGAAAACATATATAGCGTGTCGTTAGTCTGCAAATCAAACTCATGTAAATCAAACTTCTTTTCCACTCCGCCATATAAACCTATAGGATATTTGCTGGCTTTGTACTCTATGATTTTGCCCTCTCTTATTAAAACCAAAGGACGAAAAGCACCAGAAAATTTTACTTTTTTAGTGTCTAAGTCTATCTCAACCAAAGCTATATCCATGCCATCGGCAGCACCTTCGGTAAGCAGGGCCGATTGCAATTCTTCATCTAAGGCAAAAAGTATTTCGGCCGGGTTTTCCAAGTTACGTTTTACTATGGTAGTACGCAGCAAACCATTTGCTATAACCGACATTAATGCACCCGGTACACCGTGACCCGTACAATCAATTGCGGCTACGTATAATTTGTTATCTTTTTTGTAGTACCAATATAAATCGCCACTAACAATATCTTTAGGTTGGTAAAAAATAAACGAATCGCTTACATAATCTAACAAGCCATCGGGCTTTGCCAAAATACTTTGCTGTATGCGTTTTGCATAAGCAATGCTCTCCAACATTTCAGAGTTTTTTACCTGAAGCTCTTTTATTTTTTTATCCAGTAAATTTTCGGCGTGCTTGCGCTCGGTTATATCATAGCCAATAGCAACCAGGCTGCCATCTTCGGTTAAGTTACTGTTCCAAACTATTATTTTCTTTTCGCCACGAGCTGTATAAACTTCACGCTCGAACACAGGGATTTTAATCTTATCTGATTTTTCGATAACGGATAATATTTGATGTTTAACCAACAAACCTTCTTGGGCAGATGCGCGAGGCAAATTCCACCAACCGTTGCCTAATAGTGCAGACGTATCGAAGCCCAGTAACCTTTGTACGGATGGACTTGTGTAACTAACCTCTCCTTTAGTGTCGATAACAACTATGAGGGTGTTTAAACTTTGTAATATAGCATCACCTATGGCGTTCATGATAATTTTGATAAATGTGTTGTGATTAAAAAAAGAACAATAAGCTAGTAAGCCTTAGCAATAAAAGAATTGCATAGGAATGTGGCAGCGCGTGTGCCAATTACTAATAATAATATGCTTATTGATTGTCATGTACGGGTGCAAATGTAGAAATTATTTTAGAATTTCATCTAACTTCTTTTTTACTTCTATAAAAAAACGATAGTGCCCCAGGTCGTTAGGGTGTGTTCCATCAGATGTGCCCTCGTGGTCATCGCCTACTAATTTTTCGGATGCCAAGTAGTGTAAACCTTTAACGCCTTGTTTATTTAACTCGTTATAGGTTTGTTTAAGCGTGTTGTTTTGATTTTGCACAGCTGCTTTTAAGGTTTTATTAAAATAGGCGTTTTCGCGCATTAGGCTTTCAATTAACAGTATGGGTACTTTTTCATCCTTAGCTCTAATAGCGTTTATTAATTCGGGTAGGTTTTTTTTAATTTCTTCGGGGTTTGAGTTTGGTGTGCAATCTAATATAATAAGAGCTGGTTTGGCTGATACCATGTAATCGGCAAAAACTTTTTCGAATTTGCCATTGCCACTAAAACCTAAATTAATTACGTTTTTGTTAAGTGCCCTTGCTAATAAGGAAGTGTAACTTGAACCCGGGCGACTAGCTGCTGCGCCTTGTGTAATGCTGGTGCCATAAATTACTATGGGTGGGGTTGCACTAATTTTGGTATCGGGTTTTTTAATTGAAAAACGATCTATGATGCCAATTTCGGCGGTGGCTATTTCATCGTACGAAGGCAGAATAAGCATATACTCTTTAAAAGTAGAGTCGGCATTTTCTAACATAAGTTCTTCGTTGTAACGCGATTCGAATTTGGCGGTGTTAACATACTGCCATTTTTTATTTACGTTGCAATACAAATCTACCCCACGTAAGCCTGTTAAAACCATATCGTAGGTAGATGGGTTGTAGGTGGTTGTCCACTTAACTTTTATGGCTGGCGAGTTAGTTACAAACTTTATGCAAACGCCTGTTGAGTGCCTTGATAGGCTCCAAATTTCATTGCTAACTTTATCTTTAGCTGTGTTGGGCAGGCGCGCAAAATTAGTGATACCGGGTAGCTGACCTAAAACCTCGAACGACCTAACATCGGTATAAACAAAATTAGTGCCTGTGGCTAGTAATTGATTAAAGCACAAAACAAAAAATAGGGCAAGTAGTGCAAATGTTTTATGATTGATTTTATGGTTGGTTGTCATACTAAGTATAAATTATTATTCTTTGTTTTTTGAATCGATACAAATGGTAACAGGGCCATCGTTTATTAAAGACACCTGCATATCGGCCCCAAAACTACCTGTTTTTACAGGCTTTGCAAAAAGATTAGATAAAGTGCTTGTAAAATTTTCGTACAAAGGAATAGCAATATCGGGCTTGGCAGCTTTTAAGTACGATGGGCGATTGCCTTTTTTGGTTGAAGCGTGCAAGGTAAACTGACTGATAACTAATATATCTCCCCCAACTTCCTTTATGCTTAAATTCATTTTGCCTTCGCTATCGGCAAAAATGCGCAGGTCAATAATTTTACGGCAAAGCCAATCAATGTCGTCGGCAGTATCGGCATCTTCAATGCCTACTAAAATTAACAAGCCTTTATTGATAGACGAAAAAAGTTTTTTATCTATAGTAACAGCAGCATTTTGCACCCTTTGTATAACTACACGCATAGGGCAAATATAGTTTTTGTAACAGAAAATCCGTAAATTTACTTTAGCTAATTATGATGGATAAAAACATACAACAATTGCTGGAAGATGAGCGGAAAGAGCTATCGGAGCAAGATGCCCTACTGCAAGAGGCTGAACATATTTTAATTAAAAGCAGGTTATCAGAAAAAAATATACTGGGTAATTTAAAGTTTTATAATTCATCGTTTGATTTTTTAGATGATGATGAAATAGCCAAAGGCAACCTATTTACCCAAGCACAAATAAAAAACCTCAGCAAAAAATTTCGCCTGCGTTTTTTACCCTCGCAACACTCGGCAAGTGATATTCCTTATGAAGCTATTTTAAAAATAAAAGACCTAAACAAAACCCACCATAAAGATTTAAAGCATTTTAAAATTGTAAGCACGCCCGAGTTTTTTACCACAACCAAGGCAAATGCACCTGCTATGCTTTTTGCACAAACCCTGTATGGCAATTATTATTTGGTGCACACGTGGGGCAAATCGTTCAGTAAATGGCGTAGTGTTAGGTTTTTTGCGCTGCGTAATTTCGAATATCTTTTTATTTGCCTCTTTACGTTTACACTAATAGAAACCCTTTTAATGCCCAATCATCTTTTAAGTACCGACGAACGAGCAGGCTATTTTAGCCTATACCGCGCGGCCTGCATTTTTCATTTATTAATTCTTAATGCGGCGTTTACCGTTTTTGGTTTGTTTAGCACCGATCTAAATTTTTCGGAAAGCGTGTGGGATACCGTACCCAAGCAAAAACAAAAATAATTTCTGCTAGCCGAAGGGTTTTAAAAAAAGCCTCGTCTAATTACAAAACAAACAAATTATGAAAAAACAAATTTTAGCTTTCGGTATTGCATCTGTAATGGCATTATCGGCACAAGCACAGGTTGGTGCTGATATAACCTCATGGATAATAAACACCACCGGTGCAACAGGTTATAACAGTTTACCAAGTAACGTACAGCAAGTACAATATACCAGTACCGATGTGTATGTGAGTGCCACTTGTATACCGGGTTATGCTATTGGACCTTGGAACTCAAACCCAAATACACCCAGCAACCAAAACTTTGTTTTTAAAATAACACGTAACCCGGTGCAAAATACAGGCACGGCGGTTACAACCCCTATGGGACACGTTGGTGTTTGGAGCAACGGAGTTTCTATCTACAACCCTAAAGATGGTTTTTATTGGAACACGAGTACAAACTCGTTTTCTAGCGGGGGTAGCGGCACATGGAACAGAAATGCTTTGGTATATGAAGGCATTAGTTTTGATAATTGCCTGGGGCATCCGTCGCAAAATGGGGAGTACCACCACCATGTAAGCCCAAAGTGCTTATATGACCAGACGGATAGCACACACCACTCGCCTATTATAGGTTACATGTTTGACGGTTACCCGGTGTATGGCGCTTATGGATATGCTGATACCAATGGCACCGGTGGTATTAAGCGTATGGTGTCTTCGTACCGGTTGCGTGCAGACCAATCGAGAACTACGGACCCGTGGGGCAACACGGCTTCGACGGCGGGACCGGCGGTCAACGGTACTTACCCTATGGGATGTTTGCTTTGGGATTG
>DATHOW010000285.1:0-6968 GCA_035484495.1 Bacteroidia bacterium
CGCAAAAGAAATTTTCGGTTGGGCGTAAGCCTTTTACTTTTTATACGCACCGTATTTATCGAGTAAATAAATAAACGAAGTAATAGTAGCTGCGCCTAATTCTAACTCGCGTTCGTTTACGTGCTCAAAAACATCGTCTGCTGTATGATGATAGTCAAAGTAACGCTGCGAATCAGGCTCTAAACCAAACTGAGGCACACCTAATTTTTCTAACTCACCAATATCTACACCACCACCGCCTTGTTTTATAAAAACAAAATAAGGTTCAAAAAGGGGTTGCCATTTTTTGTAATAAAGCAACGTATCTTTTTTTGCATCAACCCCAATGGCCTTTGGAGTAAAGCCGCCCATATCGCTTTCTAAAGCTGCAATGTGTTTTTTATTTTCTTTAGCTGCCATATCAGCATAACTTTTTCCGCCACGCGTTCCATTCTCCTCATTCATATATGCAATAGCACGTATAGTGCGTTTATTTTTTAAGCCTAATTTTTTAAATGCAGTAAGCACTTCTATGCTTTGCACAATGCCCGCACCATCATCGTGTGCGCCTTCGCCTAAATCCCAACTATCAAGATGTCCGCCAACAACAATAACCTCGTTAGGAATTTCATTTCCACGAATTTCACCAACTACGCTATAAGAAGGTTCATCAGACAACGTTTTGCAATCAGAAAATAAAAATAAATCAAGATTTTTATTTTGAGCTAATAGAGCACTTAATCTTTTTGCACCCGTAACACTAATAGCAAATGCCGGAATTTTTTGAGGAACCAAACTATCGTATTTCATTGTGCCCGTATGTGGAAAATCATTATCAGCCGTGCTCATAGATTTTGTGATAGATGCAACCGCTCCGTATTTTGCGGCCATTGATGCCCCACTTCTGTATTTAACCGCTTTACCATAAGCGCCTCCTGTATGTACAAATGTTTTATCAAACGATACATTGTAAAAGACAATGCTGCCTTTTATTTTTTCTGCACCTAGTTTTTCTAACTCTTCAAAAGATGACACTTCAATTACTTTGGCTGTAATGCCTTGTGTTGGTGTTGCTACCGAACTTCCTAAAGCACAAACAGCAAACGATTCTAAATCATTCTTTGACTTACCAATTGTGTAACATTTCTCTTTTGCACCACGTACCCAGTGCGGCACCATGCAAGGCACTAAGTAAACGGTATCTGCACCTGCTTGTATCATAGCTTGCTTTGCCCATACAACGGCTTTTTCAGCTTGTTTACTTCCGCTTAGGCGCGCACCTACATCTTTACAAAGATGATGTAGGTTATCGTACGATTTGCTTTCAGTTAAATGATAAGAATAAATTTTTCGGATATTGAGAGAGTCGGTATTTTCTTGTGCCGATAAAATAGTTGCAAGAAAAAGTAAGGGAATGAAAATTCTCATGCTTGTAAGCTTGCTAAATCTATTAGAATTTAGCCCTTACTTTACGCGATTTCTTTCTACTCTTTTTAAAGAAGAAAGAGCCGTATCTACTTCTGTAGAAACTACCGTGCCCGCGTATAACATAACTGTAATTAATACTAGCTGTCATGTAAGTATCGTTATGTTTAGAATCTCCACGCTTGTTGCCCGCATTAGTTTGATTAGCATTGTACCCAAAGTTTTTTAAAAAAAATTGATCGCCACCGGCAGTATGTAAGTCTGAACGGTCGGCTAAAGCAGCCCCTTGCTTGCTAAGGGTAGCTGGGTCAACGTATCTTTTGCTTACATCATCTAAATAATCGGTAAATGTAACGCGCCAATTATATTCAAAACCTATACGGTGTTTTTTTCTTACAGTAAAATAAAAACCTGTACCCAAAGGAACAACCCCTTGCCACAAACTATATTTTGTGTTTTCGGTATGTAAAGGTTGTAAAGCAACCCATTCTCCTTCGTAAAAAGCTTTCGGATTTTGATGTATAATCCCTACTCCGGCAAGCACATAAAAATTAAAAGAAAGTTTAAAACGGTAACTAGAACCTAAATCTTGATTTTCGTAAATAGTGAACTGTGGGGTAAGACTTAATTCAAATATATCGTTTCTAAAGTCAAGGTTGCGTGCGTGACGGGCACGGTTAGTTGAAAGAGAATCGGCACCCTGTATGCGTTGGTAAGCAAATTGACCACGCACCGATAATTTCGGACTAATTTTATGACGTATAAAACCAGCTCCTGCCCAACGAGTTTCAGCCAATTTCATATCGCTTACAAAATCTCGGCGAGATTTATCTTTACCACCAATATCACCTAAATAGTTTGATGCGCCAAGCTGAAAGCCATAATCCCAACGATATTGGGCAACAGCAAGACTACTTAGAAGTACAGATATAATAAATAACCTTAAACGCATTAATTTTAATTAGCCTACAAATATAATTAAATTTCTATTTTAGCCAAGAAAACTAATCTATATTTTGACCTATGGAGAATGCAGTTTGCTCGCTTTTTAAAATAAAATATCCCATTATACAGGGCGGAATGATTTGGTGTAGCGGTTGGCGCTTGGCCTCAGCAGTTAGTAATGCAGGTGGCTTGGGTCTTATTGGTAGCGGAAGCATGTATCCGGAAGTGCTTAGAGAGCATATAAAAAAATGCAAACAAGCCACCAATAAGCCTTTTGGAGTAAATGTGCCGCTTCTTTATCCTAATATTGAGGAGTTAATGAAGATTATTGTAGAAGAGGGGGTTAAAATTGTGTTTACATCGGCTGGAAATCCTAAAACATGGACCCAGCATTTAAAACAACAGGGTATAACAGTTGTACATGCGGTTTCTAATATAAAATTTGCCTTAAAGTGCCAAGAGGCTGGGGTAGATGCTATTGTTTCCGAAGGTTTTGAAGCCGGAGGACATAATGGGCGAGAAGAGACTACTACACTAGTGCTAATTCCAATGATAAAAAAAACTATACAAGTGCCCTTAATTGCCGCCGGCGGTATAGGCTCGGGCGAGGCCATGGCTGCTGCTTTTTGTCTTGGTGCAGAAGGTGTTCAGGTTGGCAGCTTATTTGCTGCTACGCAGGAATCATCGGCGCATCAAAATTTTAAAGAGGCTATTATAAAGGCTAACGAAGGCGATACGCAACTAACTTTAAAGCAACTTACCCCTGTACGTTTAATTAAAAATAAATTTTTTAAAGAAGTAGACGCTGCCGAAAAACGTGCTGCCAGTATAGAAGAGCTAGAAAAATTACTGGGCAGAGCACGCGCAAAAAAAGGCATGTTTGAAGGTGATTTAGAAGAAGGGGAGTTGGAAATTGGTCAGGTTAGCGGCACTATAAAAGAAATAAAACCTGCCGCACAAGTAGTTAATGAACTGATTGCCGAATTTAAAAAAGCGCAGCAAAATCTTGCTACTTTTGCTTTCAATTAAATTATTATTTACACCACTCATTTAATTTAACCTTAAACCTTGATTACTTTTTGCGAAAAACATAAAGATAAAATGCGTAAAAAACCTCAACGCAAGTTGCATGGTAATTATACATTTACTTTTTATGAAAGCATGATTGAGGTTGATAAAACTGCTTGGAATGAAGTACTTTTAAATACTAATTTTTTTTTAGATACTACTTATTTACAAGTTATTGAAAATCTGCATAAGCCACAAATAGCACATCGTTATGCTATTGTGTATCAAAACAAAAAACCTGTTTTTGTTTGTTGTTTTCAGGTAATTGATTTTACGGCCGATGTGTTTGGAGGCCTAGTGGAATCTCAAATAACCGACCTTACATCTAGTCGTTTAAAATTGTTTGATAAGTACATTGATAAGTACAAAGACCATGTGGTTATGCGCTTGGTTACTTGTGGTAATAACTTTGTAAGCGGAGAGCATTGCTTTGCGTATTTGCAAAAAATAAAGAGAGCAGACGCTTTTTTTATTTTAGATAAAATAAGCAATGTAGTATCGAAAGAAGAAAAATTACGCGGCACTATTTCTGCCACTTTGATAAAAGATTTTTATACAAACCATCTTCCAAAAGAAAAAGTGTTGGAAGAAAATAAATTTATTGAATTTACCGTTGAGCCTAATATGGTAATTGAAATCCCTGAAAACATAGGGGATTTGAATGATTATATCGCTTTGTATTCTAAAAAATACAGAAATCGTGCGAAAAATATTTTTAAAGATGGCGTACAAATAAGTAAGAAAAGTTTATCCATCGAAGAAATAAAAACGCATCAAAAGCAATTGTATAAGTTGTATGAAAATGTGTTTATGCATGCCAAGTTTAAACTGGTAAAATTAGCCGAAGATTATTTTTATGAAATGAAAAAAAACTTTTCGGATATGTTTTTTGTTACGGGTTATTTTTTAGATAATAAGCTGGTAGGTTTTGACTCGGGCTACTATTTACCCGACAACGATACCATAGAGGCTCATTATATTGGGGTAGATTACGAGATTAACAAAGAACACGAACTTTATCAAAACATCTTGTATCACTTTATAGAGTTGGCAATTACGCACAAAAAAAAACATCTTAATTTGGGGCGAACAGCATCCGAAATAAAAAGCACAGTAGGTGCAAAAGCACATCAATTGGTTTGTTACATAAAGCCGCAAAACACGGTTAGTAAAGTAGTTTTAAACCCATTTATTAGCTTTTTACAGCCCGCAGCGTGGATTCCCAGAAACCCTTTTAAAGAGGATTAAACGCAAAAATAAATCTTGCTTTATTTAAACTAATTATTATTTTTGTTCAGAATTTTCGAGTTATGATGTTAGACCTGTTTGATTTTTACGACAAAATGGAGCGCAATAATATATTGCTCTCTTTTAAAGGTGACATCACATCTGATTTATTAACCTCTATTTTGCAGATTATGGAAAGCAAAATGGATAATTTTCAGGAAGAGCCGAAAACAAAGAAAAAAGTGTACAATGTTTTGGTAGAGTGCTTGCAGAATCTTTATCATCACATGGATGAAGCTCCGGTAGATAGTGGAGAGTATGGGCGTTCAGCTATCTTTATGATAGGAAAACTAGATGGAGCCTACAATGTTATCACGGGTAACTACATTTTAAACGAAAACGTATCGGGCTTAAAAAGCAGATTAGATGAGGTAAACTCATTAACAAAAGAAGAATTAAAAGAATATTATAAACAGATATTAAATAACGGAGAAATGTCGCTTAAAGGTGGTGGTGGATTAGGGATGGTTGATATAGCTCGTAAAACCGGGCAAAAATTACACTACACCTTTCAACCAATCGACGAAAAAGTTTCATTTTTTAGTTTAAATATAAAAGTAACGCTAAACCAATAATAACGCAGCTATGGAAAAGTTCACTCTTGACGGAACACCAAAAACACCCACCATCAATTTCGATTTAGGAACTGGTGTATTAGAAATTAAAGGTCGCTCTATCCCTGAAAACTCAATTGAGTTTTACAAACCATTAGTAGACAACCTGGAGAAATATGGCTTAAGTCCAAAACCGGCTACTACAGTAAATGTACAGCTTGAGTATTTTAACACAAGTTCTTCTAAATGTATTTTAGATGTATTTAAAAAATTAGAAGCTATACATAAAGGCGGAAGTTCAGTAACTATTAACTGGCATTACGAAGAAGATGATGAAGATATGTTAGAAGCCGGCGAAGATTACCAAGCTATCATTAGCGTACCATTTAAAATGGTGCAAGTAGCTGAGTAATTTTTCTTTTCAGATAAATTATAAAAACACCTAACACTTTATGTGATTAGGTGTTTTTTATTTTATAAAAAGTGAGGGGCTATTTAGAATTAGAAGTTCTTTTTAAAACTTCTTTTAATATTTCTTTATCAGCATCTGTTAAAGTAATTCCTCTCCTCTCCATTACGCGTTCTGCAACTTCAAATGCTTTGTTGATTTCGTATTTTTCTATCTTCTCAGCTCCACCCCATGAAAATGATGGAACGTGTGTTGAAGGAAATCCTCCACCAAAAATATTTGCACTTACCCCTACAACCGTGCCTGTGTTAAGCATCGTATTTATGCCTGTTTTGCTATGGTCACCCATAATTAAACCACAAAACTGCAAGCCCGTACTAATCATTTTATGCTGTGTGTAGTTGTATGCTTTTACCTCGGCGTAGTTGTTTTTTAGGTTAGAGTTATTGGTGTCTGCACCTAAATTGCACCACTCGCCCAAAACAGAATTTCCTAAAAACCCATCGTGCCCTTTGTTGCTATAACCAAAAATTACAGAATTACTTATCTCTCCACCAACTTTGCTGTGTGGGCCAATAGTTGTTGGGCCGTATATTTTGGCACCCATTTTTACTTCGCTATGCTCACATAAAGCAAAGCCACCACGAATTAAACAGCCTTCCATAACCACAGCATCTTTACCGATGTATATAGAACCACCTTGTGTGTTAAATATTACGCATTCAACACTTGCGCCACTCTCAATAAAAATTTTGCCTTTGCCAATTACCTTATTGCTTTTTGAAAGTGGTTTTGATTTTCTGCCTTTTGTAAGCAGCGTAAAATCTGTTTCTAATTCTGCACCGTTGTTTTTAAAAATATCCCAAGGGAAATTAAGGATAGTGCCTTTTGTTTTCGATTGAATTTTAGTGAAATCTATAAACGATTCATCGGGGTTGCTTGTGCAATAAGCTAATAGTATATCATCTTTGTATAAAGCTTGCGAAGGTTTTATTTTATTTATTTCTTTAATCAAACTGTCATCGGGGCAAACCCTGCCATTAGCATAAATGGTAGTTTGTTTTTCGTTAGCATGATAGGGGAATTTTTCAGCTAAATAGATAGGGCAGATATAAGAGAAATCTTTTTTTAATCGTAATTCCCATTTTTCTTTAATGGTTAAAATGCCAATTCGTATTTCGCAAGCGGGGCGGGTAAATGTAAGAGGTAGCAAATCGCTCCATTTGGCATCATCAAACAAAATATAATTCATAAACTTAAAGACTTTTGGTTGTGCAAGTTAGTAAAGAATTTTTTTACAA
>DATHOW010000286.1:0-27542 GCA_035484495.1 Bacteroidia bacterium
TACAGCATGGATGATTATCATAAACCGATTAAGGTTGAGGAGTTTTCTACCAGCGCCGGCACAGCAAAAATTAAACTAAATATTAAAGAAGAAGATTGGGGGCGTTATTTAATTCGCATTATAGATGTGGATGGCGGGCACTCAACTTCGGCAACCACGTATTTTGATTGGTCTAACTGGATGGAACGTCAGGGTGGTGATAACAAAGTAATTGCCAGCATGCTGCATTTTACAACCGATAAACCGTCGTACAAAACAGAAGAAGAGGTTAGCGTTACCATTCCTTCTCCGCAAGGCGGACGAGCATTAGTAACTATTGAAACAGGCAGCCGTGTTTTACAAGCGCATTGGTTAGAAACCGCAAAAGGTAACACCGTGTTTAAATTTAAAGTAACACACGATATGGCTCCTAATATTTATGTGCATGTATCTTTAATTCAACCACACGCGCAAACAAAAAACGATTTGCCCATTCGTTTATACGGCGTTGTGCCGGTAATTATTGATGACCCCGAAACACATTTGCGTCCAACCATTACAATACCCGCAACACTTATACCCGAAGGTTTGGCAAGCATTACCGTTGGCGAAGAAAATAATAAAGAAATGGTTTATACACTTGCAGTAGTAGATGAAGGCTTGTTAGACATTACACGTTTTAAAACTCCCGACCCCTGGAATTATTTTTACGCACGCGAAGCATTGGGTGTAAAAACATGGGATGTGTATGATTATGTAATTGGTGCTTATGGTGGCGAGTTAGAACGTATTTTAAGCATTGGTGGAGATGGTAGTGAGCTTAGTAAAGATGGTGCCAAAGCAAATCGTTTTAAACCAATGGTTCGTTTTTTTGGACCCTATCACATTAAAAAAGGAGAAAAGAAAACCACTACGTTTAAAATGCCCATGTACGTGGGTTCGGTGCGCACTATGGTAATTGCAGGTTACAACGCGGCTTATGGTTCGGTAGATAAAACTACGCCAGTTAAAAGTCCGCTAATGATTTTAGGGGCATTGCCTCGTGTGTTGAGTACGGATGAAGAAGTAAAACTTCCGGTATCTGTTTTTGGCGGCGATAAAAATATTGGCAACGTAACGGTTAAAATTGAAGTTAATGGTTACGTGCAGGTGGTTGGCGAAACATCAAAAATAGTTTCGGTTGATAAGAACGACGAAAAATTAGTGAGTTTCGATTTAAAAGTAAACCGCCAGTTAGGCATTGCTAAAGTAAAAATACTGGCCTCAGGCGGTGGTGTGCAAACATCGTACGAAATGGAACTGGATGTGCGAAACCCAAATCCATATCAAACAGATGGAAAAGATTTTTATGTGGATGCCGGTAAGGAATTAAAAAATAACTATACCGCCATAGGCATAACAGGCTCTAATAGTGGAGTTATAGAATTGTCAACCATCCCACCTGTTAATTTAGATGAGCGTTTACAGTATTTAATTACGTATCCGCATGGTTGTGTAGAGCAAACAACATCAGCAGCTTTTGCGCAATTATATCTGGATGAAATTATTTCGTTAACCGATAGTAAAAAAGCAGCTACTGAAAATAATATTAAAGCAGGCATTAATATGCTGCGTAAGTTCCAATTAAACAATGGTGCTTTATCTTATTGGCCTGGAGAAAATTATGTGAACGATTGGGGAACAAACTACGCAGGTCATTTTATGATGGCAGCAGAGAAAAAAGGATATACGCTACCCCCAGGCTTTAAACAACAATGGGTTAAGTATCAGCAAAACGCTGCCTTTAATTGGGAGCCTGCAAAGGCCACCTACTTTAATGATGACATTATACAAGCGTATCGATTATATACATTGGCCTTGGCTAACCAACCAGCTATGAGTGCCATGAATCGTTTGCGCGAGTTTAAAAACTTATCGCTACAGGCACGTTGGCGCTTAGCGGCTGCTTATGCAATTGCCGGACAAGAAGATGAAGCCGAGAAATTAATTAATAACGCAAGTTATCAAATTGCACCCTATCAAATAAACTACTACACGTTTGGGTCGGCAGAGCGTGATGAAGCCATGATTTTAGAAACCGTTTGTTTGTTAAACAAAAAACAAATTGCTTACAATTCTATTAAGCAAGTAGCAAGTGCTTTATCTTCAAAATCATGGATGAGTACACAATCTACAGCTTACTCATTAGTAGCAGTTTCTGCCTTCATAAAAAAATACGGAAGCTCATCGGCTATGCAGGCAGAATGTTTTGTTAACGGAAAAAAAGTTGACATGAAAGGCAACTCTGCACTTACACAAGTTCCGTTAGACTATAAATCTTCTTCCGGAAACTATTCTATTAAAAATAATGGTAAGGGAGTTTTATATGTTAGGGTTACTAATAGAGGAAAACCGGCTGTGGGAACTGAAACAGAGGCTTCTCAAAATTTAGTTTCAACCGTTACATACAGAGATATGGCGGGGCAAGAAATTGACCCAAGCGAATTGCAACAAGGCACCGATTTTATGATGGAGGTTGTTGTAAAAAACCCGGGCATGCAGGGCAATTATAAAAACATGGCTTTAATAAGTTACATTCCATCAGGTTGGGAAATTCATAACACACGTTTAGACGATAACGAGGCTACGTTAAAAAATTCAGCCTATACGTATCAGGATATCAGAGACGACAGAGTCTTTACATATTTTGATTTGAATGCCAACGAAAGTAAAAAGTTTACCATTTTGCTTAACTCAAGTTATGCCGGTAAATATTATTTACCGGGTGTAAACATCGAGGCTATGTATGATAACAGCATTTACTCGCGTAAAAAAGGGCAATGGATAAAGGTGGTAAAACAAACACAACAAGGTGTTGCAGCAAAATAAATTTATTGCTTTTGTAAAGCGAAGAAAATATTTTTTGTTGATTTTTTTTGGTTTACTGGTTTTATATATAAGCTGGTTACCGAAAAATTTATTTGCCGACCCATATAGTACTATTATATATGATGAGCATAACGAATTGTTAGGCGCGCACATTGCAAAAGATGGTCAATGGCGGTTTCCGTATAGCGATAGTGTGCCCGATAAATTTAAAACCTGCATTACTTTTTTTGAAGACGAATATTTTTATCATCACCTGGGCGTAAACCCTATTTCGCTTTCAAAGGCATTTGTAAAAAACGGCAAATCGGGTAAAATAAAAAGTGGTGGCAGTACCATAACTATGCAAGTTGCCCGCTTAATGCGAAAAAACAGAAGTAGAACTTATTGGGAAAAGTTTGTAGAAATTCTTCTAGCCTTTCGTATCGAGTTATCATACAAAAAAAATTCTATCTTAAATACATATGCTTGTCACGCGCCTTTTGGTAGTAATGTAGTTGGTTTGCATGCTGCATCATGGCGTTACTTTGGTCGTAGCCCAAATAAACTATCGTGGGCAGAATGCGCTTTGTTGGCCGTGTTACCCAATGCACCTTCGTTAATTTATCCGGGTAAAAATCATAAAGCACTGTTAAATAAACGAAACAGATTACTGAAAAAATTATATGATAATAAAGTAATTGATGAATCAACGTATCATTTATCGTTAGAAGAAGGCATCCCCGAAAAAGCATTTGCTATTCCACAATATAGTCCGCACTTATTAGCAAGAGCCGCAAGTGAAAACGGTGCCGGGGAAATTTATTTTTCTACCCTTAATAAAAACTTACAGCAACAAATAAATGCGGCTTTAAATAATCATATACAAACACTATCATCTAACGGCATTTATAATGCTGGCGCACTTGTAATAGAAACCGAAACGGGCAAAGTAATTGCTTATGTAGGCAATAGTTTTTCGACCACTAATGAGCACGATAATTATGTAGATGTTGTTGAAGCACCACGTAGCACGGGCAGTATACTTAAACCTTTTTTATACGCCAGTATGCTTAATGATTCTAAAATTTTACCGAATATGCTGTTAGAAGACATTCCCATGCAAATGGGTTCTTATGCGCCTAAAAACTTCAATCTTACCTATGATGGCTTAGTGCCTGCAAGCATGGCTTTGGCTCGTTCACTTAATGTACCTGCTGTAAAAATGTTACAAGAGTATGGCGTATCTCGTTTTCAATATCAGTTGCAAAAATTAGGGTTTAAAAATTTTACTAAACCCGCATCGCATTATGGCTTATCATTAATATTAGGCGGTGGCGAAGCTACCTTGTGGGATGTAGCCTCGGCCTACGCTTCTATGGGACGAACTTTATCGCACTACTCAAACTATATGGGTAAATATGATGCCAATGATTATCATGATGCTATTTATCTTCAGTCGGAAATAGAAACAAAAAAATCAATTCAAAAAACAAGTTTATTAAGTGCAGGAAGTATTTGGTGTACGTTTAATGCCATGACTGAATTAGCACGCCCTGAAGATTATGCAAGTTGGTCGCGCTTTATTTCATCTAATAGAATTGCCTGGAAGACAGGAACCAGTTTTGGTTTTAGAGATGCCTGGGCAGTTGGTGTAAATGCAAAATACACAGTAGCCATTTGGGTTGGAAATGCTGATGGAGAAGGTCGCCCGGGGTTAACAGGCATTAGCGCAGCCGCACCATTAATGTTTGCGGTTTTTAATTTATTGCCATCGCATGCCTGGTTTAAAGTGCCGTATCAGGATATGATAAAAGTAGTTACATGCAAGCAAAGTGGTTATAAAGCATCGGATATTTGCCCTGATAAAATAATAGAGAGCGTTCCTAAAAGTGCAACTAAAACAAATTTGTGCCCTTATCATAAAATGATTCATTTAGATGCAACAGGCACATATCGTGTAAACAGTAATTGCTATCCTGTGGCACAAATGCAGCATAAGGCTTGGTTTATTACATCACCTGTGCAGGAATATTATTTTAAACAACATAGTTCTTTCTATCAACCCCTTCCCTCCTATTTACCACAATGTCAAACAGAAACCAACACACATCAAATAGACATTGTTTATCCGCGACCGGGATTTAAAATTTATATTCCGTACGAGCAAAGCGAAGAAAAAGGGCGATTAATTTTAAAAGCCACGCATAAAAATAACGCCGCTACCATTTTTTGGCATTTAGATGGCAAGTATATTGGCTCAACACAAAAATTTCATCAAATGGAAGTTTTACCCGCGAAAGGCAAACACATTTTAGAAGTGATTGATGAACAAGGTGAAAGTATGACTTGCGCTTTTGAGATAGTCGATAAGGAAAGTCCAGTAAATAAATTTTAATGCCAAAAGAGAAATCTATTTATTATTTTTTACCATACTTTTATATACTTCAAAATAACGTTTACCCATTTCTCTTTGTCCATCGGCGTTAAAATGTACTGTATCTTGGTTATTATTGGGTTTTTGTATTTTATATGGCAAGTATGAATCAACAAATGCTGTGGCAGGTATACGGTTTGCGGTTCCTTTTATAATATCTTGTTGGTGTTTTCTTTCCGATTTTAATTCAACCCAATAAGGAACCATGCCTCCTAAAATAAATGGTGTACTGCTATTAGCTCCAATTATATCTCTGCGTAATTGAACTATAAAAGTATCTAAATCCTGTTGGTAGTTTTTGTAGTTAGCGTCTTTTTCGCCTTGGTGCCAAAGTATCGCTTTTAAATTACTTTTCGGATATTTTTTAAATACATAATTAATTCTGCTAACGGCATTATCATATAAAAAATCTTTTTTATGCCAACCTTCGCCATCAAAACCAGTATTATCCATGCCACAAGGGATAATTAAAATATCATTCTTTTTTTGAATGTAGGTTTGATATAGTTTCGCAAAAGTTAAAGCAAAGCCCACTCTATCAGCCTGAGGATTAAAATGATGTAATGGTTCTTTTGCAGGAATTATTTTTAAATCGTTTGGCGCAAGCCTACCCAGCTGATATATTCCATCAGATCCTTTGTCTTTAATAGAGTCATAGCCTTTACCCCAATAGGTGTTTGATTGCCCTGCAACAACAAACACATCATAAGCGCTATCTTTTACTAAACTAGTATCTGATTTGCTATTACTGGAGTTTGCATTAGTAGAGCATTGTAAAAAAAAACATACTAAAAGACTTATAAAAAAAACGCTATATATTACTTTAAATCGCATGGTTGATATACTTAATTAGTGAAGATGCTCATTTTTTAAGCAGATGTAAAGATAGTTATATTAGCTTCTTTTGCGGTCACATATTTCAAAAAAATATCCCTATTTTTAAAACT
The DNA here is from genome assembly GCA_035484495.1 of Bacteroidia bacterium. Classification (GTDB taxonomy): domain Bacteria; phylum Bacteroidota; class Bacteroidia; order B-17B0; family Aurantibacillaceae; genus PALSA-968. The sequence continues at coordinate 6,208 of DATHOW010000286.1, forward strand.
TATTTACAATTATATGGTTACAGATTCTCGCAAAACACTCGGTTTAAGTAAAATTATTTTTTACGCTACCATAGCCGTTTATTTATTACTTGCGCTATTAAAATTTCCGGGCAATATTATTTGTTGGGATGTTTTTGGATACTATTTATATCTCCCTTTCTCGTTTATTTTTGATGATATTGAATTAAAAAACGAGCAGCGTGTTTGGGATATAATTAACACCTATCATAATACCGCCACCTTTTATCAAGGAGTAAAACTTGAAAACGGTGTTTATATTATGAAATATAGTATGGGGTTGGCCATTTTATATGCCCCATTTTTTTTCATAGGGCACATTATGGCTGTTTTTACCAGCTATCCGGCAGATGGATTTTCATTGCCTTACCAAATAAGTCTGTTTGTGGGCTGCTTATTTTATACAATTGTTGGTTTATACTTTTTACGAAAAATTTTACTGCATTTTTTTGATGAAAAAACTACTGCAATCACTTTTTTATTGATAATTTTTGGCACCAATTATTTTGCCCATACAGCCATACATGGGCAAGGGGCTATGCCACACAACTTACTTTTCTCATTATATGCTGCGCTTATTTATTTCACCATTAAGTTTCATGAAAAATACAGTTACTTATATGCTGCTATTTGTGGCTCGTTAATTGGTCTTATGGCACTAAGCAGGCCTACCGAGGTTATTGCTGTAATTATCCCAATGCTATGGGGCATTACAAACATTTCCGGCGCAAAAGAAAAATTAAGCGTTGTTTTTAAAAATTTACCTAAATTTTTGCTTTTGTTTTTTTGTGTTGGTGCAATAGGATTTCTTCAGTTTATTTATTGGAAAATACACGTCGGTAAGTTTGTATTTAACAGCTACGGTGCTAATCCGGGAGAAGGCTTTGAATTTACTACGCCATACTTTATGGAAGTTTTATTTAGTTTTAGAAAAGGATGGTTTATTTATACCCCTATAATGCTATTAATGTTTCTGGTTTTTCCATTTACTAAAACGAACACTTTTTTTGTAGCCATTATCACATACTTTGTAATAAATTTATACATCATATCAAGTTGGTCGTGTTGGTGGTACGCCGATAGTTTTGGTCAAAGGGCACTTGTTCCCTCATATGCTTTTATGGCTTTGGCATTAGGGGCGGTTATTGCTAAAATTTTATCGCTTAAAAATCAAATTATAAAAATTGGTTTTTTATCTATTTGTGCGCTTTTTGTGTTTTTAAACTTATTTCAAACATGGCAATTAGACAGGGGGATTATGGACACACAGCGAATGACAAGAGCCTACTACCAATCAACCTTTTTACAAACAAAACCAGTTAGTGAGGAGCAAAAGAAATTATTATTGATTCAGCGAAATGCAGATGGTAAAGAATCATTATCGGAAGAAGAGTTAAAACAACTTAATAAAAACAACACTGCAGAGTTAAAGTTTGATGAAAAGAAAGATGACTTTTATACAGATACTTTAAAATCTTCTGGAAAATACGCCATACTTACTTTCGAAAAAAATCAATTTACACCGCATTTAGACATTGCGTACAAAACACTAACAGCAAAACATTACGCTTGGATAAAAGTAATGGCACGAATTTATATCCCATCTAAAGACACCAACAAAACCAACGCAGCCTTAGTTGTAAGTTTTAGACATCACGAGTATGATTATAAATACAAGGGATTTAACCTAAACAACGCCAAACTAACGTACGACGCTTGGCAAGAAATAAGTTTTTACTATTTAACCCCTGAAGTACGTAATGTTAATGATAATCTTCGTTTTTATATTTGGAACCCAAGTCAAACAAAAATATTTGTTGATTACTTAAAAATAGAATCTTACGAGCCTAAGGCAGATGAAAGCTTTTTTTAATTGAAAACATCAAGTAAATAAAGCTTTACAAAGCATTTAAATCGCTTTGGGTTTAGCTGTAAATTGTTATTTTTGACGAACTTAAATTCTTAATAATGCGCATAAAATCATTTCGTAAAATCGCCGTTTATTCTTTTTCAATATGCCTATTGGTTTTGGGTTTTATGTTTTGCAGCAACTCCAAAAAAGCAAAGCATGGGTTTGTTTATTTAGAGGGGAATGATTTTAAATTAAATGGGAATGATTTTTATCCTGTGGTTTTAAATTATAGCTCCGATTTAAAAGCTGATAGCAATAACCTTTGGGTTAGTCCGAACATAGGTTACGAAGACAAAGACGAGTACAACAAAAAGGCAGGCAATTTAAGGTTTAGAGCAGATATGCAGATGATAAAAGACCTTGGTTTTAATGCAGTTAGAATGGCGGGCATAACCGAATACACTTTTGAAAACAACATTATAGGAAAATGGTCTCATACAAACGATAAAACAAATAAGTTTATTCCTTTTAGTGGCCCAAGCGGAGAGAAATATTTTGAAGCCCTAGCCGATATGTTTAAAATACTTGATGATGTAGGGCTTAAAGCCATTTTATTAGTCAATTCCTTTCCGGATGGAAATACTGAATCTGAAAAATATTGGGCCAAGCTGCTTTCTAGATTTAAAAATGAAAAAGCAATTCTTGCTTGGGATTTTTTTAACGAACCTTTATATTTTGATGCAAAAGAAAGGAAGAAAGTAGATGTATACAACATAGTTAAAAAGTGGAAACAAGATCGCAGTACACAAGACCCAAATCACCTATTTACTATTGGGTTAACCGGCACACGCGAAGTGTTTGAGTGGGATCCCAATATTTTAGATGTAGATTTTGTTTCTATACATCCTTACGAGTTTAAAAAAGGCGAAATAGAAGGGGAAATTTCTTGGTATGGGAAATACATGAAAAAACCTTGGATTATTGGAGAGACAGGTTTTTCAGCAGATGGCGATTCTATCAGTTATGATGTTCAAAAAACGAATGCAGAAAAATATCTACAACACGCCGTAAACTGTGGAGCTAGTGGCTTTTCTTGGTGGCAATATAAAGATGTTGAATGGTACCGTTATCAATCTAATTTTTTAGGGCTACTTACTAATAAGGGCACTACTAAAACAAGTAATAAAGGCCTTGTTGTTAACGGAACAGTTAAACCTGTAGGCACTTTGTTTAAAGATTTTAATCCGAAGAAAAAAACAGGGGAATGCGATTGTCGCGAAAATTATTATAACTACGACAACTTAAATAAGTTTGCTATTAAAGGAAAACTAATTAATCAAAAAACCGGGCAACCCGTTGAAGGTGGAACCATAGTTGCTTGGAGCGAATATTATGGCGAATCAAGCTTAACTTTTACCAAAGCAGATGGGTCATTTATTCTTTACGGAAAATTTGAACTTTATCACTTTATTGCCTCGGCCACTTTAATGGATTATTATAGAGCAAATTTTGACTGGAAACAAGTTACAAAAACTAGTGAAAATGGTGTTCCCACCCATGATGTTGGTATAGTGAAAATAAACCCTTTGCAATTAGGTAACCCTTAATAGTATGATGAATGAAATAAAAAACCAAGATAATTCTTACGTCATTCAACTTGACGGACTTCGTTTTTTTGCCATTCTTTCTGTTATGCTAGGGCATTGGCTACAGTGGCAAATTAACAGGCCTTTCGTTCAAGGATTTCCTTTTGGAAATGGTGTTATTTTATTTTTTGTACTTAGTGGGTATCTTATTACTGATATTTTATTGCGTAATAAAATTAAGTCGGTAGAAATTTCTATTCCTAAATCAACACTCTTAAAATCTTTTTATGCCCGAAGAGTACTTCGCATATTTCCATTATACTTTGCCACTATCTTTTTTTTATTTTTCATTCATTATCAAAACACACGAGAAATATTTCCTTGGTTAATTACATTTTCATCTAATATTTATCAATCAATCCATAACGTTTTTATCGGCGATTTTAACCATTTTTGGTCGTTAGCGGTTGAGGAGCAATTTTATTTGTTTTGGCCTTGGCTAATAATATTGATTCCTACAAAGTATAGCGAAAAAATAATTATAGGATTAATTGCTCTTTCTGTAATCACAAAAGCCTATCTGTTTTATACTTATCCGGATAAATGGATGGCCGATTCTTATTTTACACTTAGTTGTATGCATGCTTTGGGTATAGGTGCTTTAATTTCTTATTGGAATATTTACAGAAAAGACCTCGTTGCTTATTTCTTAAAATTTGAATGGGTTTATACAAGTGTAGTTATTTATTTTTCCATTCACTACATCAGCTACTTTTATAAAATTGATTGGATACGTTCAATTTTTGACGATGTACTATTTGCTCTCATGTCGGCAATTATTATAAGTTATGCCGCACAAAATAAATTTACAGGCATTTTTAAATATATTCTCGAAAATAAATTTGTGGTTTACTCAGGTAAAATTTCCTACGGCTTATACGTTTTTCACCTATTTGTACCCGGTTTTTTCTGGGGTTATTTATCTCCTAAAATAGGATTAAGTGTTAGCAATAAATATACAGCCATTGTAATTTTCTACTTAGTAACATTTGTAATGGCGCATATATCATGGAAATTGATGGAAAACCCAATCAACAATTTGAAGAAATATTTTCCTTATTTAAAAGCGAAGTAGTGGTTAAAAAATAAAACTGAGTTTTATTTTGCAGAAGCTAATTTAACTCCCATTACATATTTTAAAACTGCATCTTTTTCTTCGGCTGATATTTTTGCCTTTCTTGCCATGTTTTCTATGATTCCGGGAAGTTCGTCTTCACTAAAGTTGGTAATTTTTTTTGCTCCATGACACCTAGTACACGCACCGCCATAATACACATCATGCCCTTGTTTTAAAGCATCTATTGTAGCATCAGGATATTTTGTTTTTGCAGCATCTACCTGCGCATTACTTACATCTGTTGATGTTGCAACAGGGGTAGCAGCTATAGCAGTATTTGTTTTAGGGCTACATGCTGAAGCTACCAAACCTATATATAATGCAGTGAAAGAAATTAATTTTTTCATCTCTAAAATATTTTACTCTTTAAAATCCCAAGTCTCTAAAAATTTTGTTGTGTAGTTTCCTTGTTTAAAATCTTCGTTTTGCATTAATTTTAAATGGAACGGAATAGTCGTTTTTACGCCCTCTATAACATACTCGCTTAATGCACGGTACATTTTTGCAATAGCTTCCTCGCGTGTTTGGGCAACTGTAATTAGTTTACCAACCATGCTATCATAATTTGGCGGTATAGTGTAACCACTATACACATGACTATCTACACGCACTCCATGTCCACCCGGTGTATGTAGTGTGGTGATTTTCCCAGGAGATGGTGCAAAGTTTTTAAATGGGTCTTCGGCATTAATACGACACTCAATAGCATGTAATTGCGGGTAATAATTTTTTCCTGATATAGGCACTCCTGCTGCCACTAATATTTGTTCGCGTATCAAGTCATAATCAATTACCTCTTCCGTAATTGGGTGCTCAACTTGTATACGTGTGTTCATTTCCATAAAATAGAAATTACGATGCTTGTCCACCAAAAATTCAATTGTACCCACACCTTCATACCCAATAGATAAAGCAGCTTTAACAGCAGCATCACCCATAGCATCACGCAACTCAGGTGTCATAAATGGCGAAGGTGTTTCTTCTACTAATTTTTGGTGACGGCGTTGTACCGAACAATCGCGCTCACTTAAATGGCAGGCTTTGCCATACTGGTCGCCCACAATTTGAATTTCTATGTGACGAGGCTCTTCAATATATTTTTCCATATACATAGCACCATTACCAAAAGCCGCAGAAGCCTCGTGTGTAGCACTATCCCATGCCGCTTGAAAATCTTCTTCTTTCCATATAATGCGCATGCCTTTACCACCGCCACCAGCGGTAGCTTTAATAATAACAGGATACTTAATGTCTTTAGCTAATTTTATTCCTTGTTCAGCACTTTCTAAAAGTCCATCTGAACCCGGCACACAAGGCACTCCATTTTTTATCATGGTTGCTTTAGCATTACTTTTATCACCCATTGAGTTAATCATTTCGGGTGATGCGCCAATAAATTTTATTTTATTCTGACGGCATATCTCAGAAAATTTTGCGTTTTCTGACAAGAAACCATAACCTGGATGTATAGCATCTGCATTAGTAATTTCGGCAGCAGCAATAATGCTTGCCATATTTAAATAACTCTCTTTGCTCGGTGGCGGGCCAATACATACAGCCTCGTCAGCAAATTTAACGTGTAATGAATCTTTATCGGCAGTAGAATAAACGGCAACCGTTTTTATTCCCATTTCTTTACAAGTACGTAAAACACGTAATGCAATTTCTCCGCGATTGGCAATTAATATTTTTTTAAACATCTATTTTTTAATTTGCTGATTTTGCTAATTAGTTGATTTAAAAACTCACTTGTTTAACAGACTAAAAAATTCACATCTTCAGCCTATCAAATTAAGTACATAACAAATTAATTAGGCTGTTGGATCTACCAAGAAAAGTGGTTGATCGTACTCTACCGGGGTAGCGTCGTTTACCAACACTTTTACAATTTTACCTTTTATATCGCTTTCAATTTCGTTAAACAGTTTCATGGCTTCAATAATACAAACCACTTTACCTGCGCCAACTTCATCACCTACATTAACAAATAAAGGTTTATCAGGGCCTGCAGAACGGTAGAAAGTTCCAATCATTGGCGACTTAATAATTAAATATTTACTCTCATCATCTGCGGCAGGAACGGCAGCAACAGGAGCTTTAGCTTCAGCAGCAGGCTGTTGCGCCATTTGTTGATATGCTTGTTGTTGTGGAGCTTGCATATATTGTTGCGGAGCTGCTTGCTGATACACAACTTGTGTTTCATTTTTTTTACCGGTTAAAGTTTTTATTACAATTTTAACCTCTTTGGTTTCAAGCTCTACTTCGCTCACACCCGATTTGGCTACAAATTTTATTAAATCTTGGATTTCGGTTAGTTTCATGATTTTTTGTTTTACTTGTTAGTTGATGTATTTGTGTTTGTTGTGTGTGTCTGTTTTTAAATTCGTGTTACACTAAAATTTATTTTAATAAGCCCACTTTATCCAAATGGCGCCCCATGTAAATCCGCCACCAAAAGCAGAAAGAATTAAGCTATCGCCTTTTTTAAATTTTTTCTCATAATCCCATAATAAAAGTGGGATGGTGCCAGCCGTTGTATTACCATAACGCTCTATATTCATTAGTACTTTTTCAGAGCCCAATCCCATACGCTCGGCAGTCGCATCAATAATGCGTTTGTTCGCCTGATGTGAAACTAAATAATTGATATCTTCTGATTTTAAATTATTACGTTTCATAATTTCTACCGACACTTCGGCCATATTGTAAACCGCATGTTTAAAAACAGGTTGTCCTTCTTGATATACAAAGTGTAATTTTTTATCTACTGTTTCGTGCGATGCCGGCATTAATGATCCACCTGCTTTCATGTGCAAATGTTGTCTGCCCGCACCATTAGTTTTCAAAACAAAATCTTGTACCCCACTACCATCATCGGTGGGTTCTAACAAAACAGTACCCGCTCCATCACCAAAAATTACGCAGGTAGAACGGTCTTCGTAATCTAAAATAGAGCTCATTTTATCAGCTCCAACAATTACTACTTTTTTATACGTTCCATTTTGTATGAATTGTGCGCCAGTTACCAAACTGTATAAAAAACCACTACAAGCAGCCGATATATCATAACTCCATGCTTCGGTAGCACCTATTTTATCGCAAATAATGTTGGCCGTTGCCGGAAACACCATATCGGGCGTAACGGTAGCACAAATAAGTAAATCTATTTCTTTAGGCGAAATACCTCTTTTCCTACATAACTCTAACACAGCTGCACTTGCCATATCTGAAGTAGCCTTGCCGGGCTCTTTTAAAATACGACGCTCTTTAATTCCGGTACGACTAATAATCCACTCATCTGTAGTGTCAACCATTTTCTCCAATTCTTGGTTGCTTAAAACAAAATCGGGTACGTAGCCTGCAACGGCGGTTATGGCAGCTCTTATCATAATTAGTTAAATGCTTCTTTTATTTTATCAGGAAGATTAGCGTCTGAAATGTCTTTAGCTAATAATAAACTATTTTTTATAGCAAGAGGCGATGATATACCGTGGCAAATAATTACGGTTGAATTAATGCCCAAGATGGGTGTACCGCCATATATTTCGTAATTAAATCTATCAAAAAACTCATCCGATTTATTTTTGCGTTTAAGCATGCCATAAAAAGATTCGCAAGCTTTTAAAACAATATTTCCGGTAAACCCTTCGCAAACAACTACGTCTGATTTTTCATTAAATAAATCTCGCCCTTCAACGTTTCCAACAAAATTAAAGTCTTTGCTTTCTTTCATTAAGTTGTGAGCCGCCTGAGACACTAGATTTCCTTTTTCAGCTTCTTCACCTATATTTAAAAGAGCTACTCTTGGGTTTTTTATTTTGTAAACGTGCTCAGCAAATAAAGAACCTAAAATACCAAATTGATATAAAACATCGGGTTTGCAATCAGCATTAGTGCCAACATCTAACATAAAACCAAGTGAGCCATTTAGTTTTGGAAGAATAGTACCAATACTTGGACGAATGATGCCCGGCACCACTTTTACTGAAAACATAGCGCCTACCATCATAGCACCAGTGTTACCGGCACTTATAAAACCTTGTATGGTGTTTTCTTTAAGATATTTGAAGCCTAGTGCGATAGTTGAGTTTGGTTTTTGGCTTAAGGCTTTGGTTGGATGTTCGCCCATTTGAATAACATCCATAGTGTGAACATATTCAAAAACATTGGGGTCTACGCCTTTTTCTGTAAAATACTTTTTAGCCATATCGCTATCTCCAAAAAGCACTATTTTTATATGAGCAGGTAATTCTTTTGAGGCTAAAATAGCTCCATCAAGCTCGTTATTTGGGGCAAAATCGCCTCCCATTATATCTAATCCTATCTTCACTTTTTAATGCTAAATAAAAATTTTAATCGGCGGCTAAGGAACTAATTTTTTTATAAAAAACCTACCAAAAAATATTTAGTTTTTAACAGGAAATTGGTGATTTTTATTAAAAACAAGCCATTTTAAAGCAAAAAAACAGACTTTTGGTCTGTTTTTTGTTGATTTTAGCTTTTTCTATTTTATGGCTTTTTCCATTACCACTTTACCTTTATAGTAAAGTTTGCCTTCGTGCCAATGAGCACGGTGCCATAAATGGGCTTCACCTGTTGTTTGATCAACGCCAAGCGTTGGGGCTGCGCCTTTATATGTAGATCTGCGGCTACGTGTGCGGGCTTTCGAGTGGCGTCGTTTAGGATTTGGCATGACTTATTGTTTTTAGTTATTATTAAAGTTTATGTTTTTTAATTTATCCCAAGTAGTGTTTTCGGGCTTTTGCTCGGGTTCATCTACTGAAATGTCGTTTAATTTATTTAATGTTTCAAAATCGCATTTAAAGTTTTTATCTTCTTCGCAAGGCACTAAACGTGCAGGCAATGCAAGAGTTATAAACTCAAAAAGCGGTGACGATATATCCAATTCGTTTTCGCCATGTGGCAAAACAAAAACATCTTCGGCGTGTGCTTCATCAGGATCTCCAAAACGCAAATGCATTTTTTCAACTGAATCAATCTCTACATCATAAGGTTTTACGCATCTGTCGCATAAAACATGTAATGTTCCACTAATAGTAAACGTTAAGTTTATAACTGAATTTTGCTTTAGCAATTCAACCGAAACTTTTACGTTAGCGCCTTGTATGTCTGAATAATCGCGTGTCTCAAAGAACGAATCAGTTACCTTAAATTCATAAAGATGGTTTCCTACTTCTAGTCCGTTTAAGCGGATAATAAACTGCTTATCTGCCATCTTTAATCCCAAAAAGGGAGGGCAAAGATACCATTTTAATTAAAAATGACAAATTTTTTATGCTTTTATGTGCGAGATTATGGTGGAAAGCAAAAAAGCCTGCTAAGGTTAATTTAACAGGCTTTTTAAAAAAATTCAACTTAGATTAAAAATCAAATTTTGCTTTGTGGTCTTCGATGCCGGCAAGTGTTTTTTGAGCTTCGTAAGCTTCATAATCTACACGAGATGAAAGAGATTGATTAATGCCAGCTTGAACCGCCTTAGAATAAGCAGCTGCGCTTGGCTTTCTCTCTATTACGTAAACTACATAAACTCCATTTTGTCCTTTCAACGCTTTAGATAAAGTAGTAGGTTTTAACGCATTTACAGCGCCACACATAACATCTTCTTTGCCAAGGCCCGGTACACTATAGCTGCTAAATACAAGTCCATCCATTTTTTCTACCAAAAGTTTCATTTTAGAAGCTAGCTCCTCAGGCGTTTTAACACCAGAAAGGTTGGCATCAAACTCTTTCATAAAAGTTTCAACTTTTTTGTCTTGTTTAACTTTTAAAGTTACTTCGTCTTTCACTTGTTCAAGTGGTGCAGTGCCTTTTTCTTTGGTATCGCTTAGTTTTGCAACAATAAAGCGGTTACCAAATTGGTATGTTTGAGAGATATCTCCTTTTTTAGCTTGGTATATCCAACGGATAAGCTCTTTAGGGTTTTCTAAGCCCGGTACTTGTTTATCGCCTTCTTTAATGTTATCCGCTAAACGTTTATTTAATTTTTGTTCCTCTATTCCTTTATCAAAAAGTTCGCCGGTGTTATATTTACCTGCAAACTCACTAGCTTTAAGATTTATAGCATTAAGTGTTTTTTCGCTTGGTTGTATTTTGCGTTGAATAGTTGCTAATTTGTATTTAGTTGAAGTACCTTTACTTACATCCAAAACTTCCATAATATGGTAACCAAACTGAGATTCAACCACGCCTAGCTGTCCTTTTTTACCCTCTAAACCAAAGTTTTTAAACGATTCTACAAAACCACTTCTTTCGTTTAACCAACCATAATCACCATCTTTACCCATATAAGTTTCACCTTCTTTTTTGGTAGGGGGCATTTTTTTACCGCCATCATCAGAGAAGTTTTTTACGTACTCAGGGAATTTTTTAACGTCTTTTTTAAGTAATGCTAATAAACTATCAGCCATTTTTTTAGCTTGGTCTTTACTGCGTTTAACCTCTGGTGCTGCACCAGAACCCGCATAAGATATTAGAATATGGCGAACCTTAGCAGAATCAAGTACGTTAACTTTATCTTCTAATTTAATTACTTTAATAAGGTTATTTTCTTGAAAAGGGCCATAAACAGAGCCTTTTTCAGCCACAAAAACAGTAGAATCTACTTCAGGGCTAATCATATTTTTTTTAAATAAACCAATATCAACTGTGTTGTTTTCGTTTTCTGCCTGCATTAAAGCAGAATCTTCAGCTAATGTTTTTTTGTTTTTAAATTCAGTTGCAATTTCTGCTAATTGAGTTTTAATGTCAGCAATGTCTTCAGGAGTCGCATAAGCATCAAAAGCTACATAATCAATTTTACGTGTAGTTTCAGGGTTTTGAAAAAAGTACGTGTGATTGCTATAGTAATTTTGAATATCATCATCACTTACTTTAATAGCTGAATCTGATATAGTATTGTAACGTTTAGCTACATAGTTAATGTTGTATGTAGTGCTTTGTTTTTCGTACTCTGCTTTACCTTCAGCTTCTGTAGTGTATAAACCTTTTTTAAGTAGGTTGTTATATTTTTCTGCCATACGTGTATCATGCACAAAATCTTCTACTTTTTTCCAATACGCTTCTTGCTCAGGAGTCATTTGCTGTGCAAATCCAGCCAATTTAGCCGGGTCAAGTGTTCCATCAGGTTTTGCAAAATTAGGATACGCCTTACCTGTTTGTTTGTCAGTTAACTGGCCGATCACAATTTGATGCGGGTGCGTAATCATTAAATCATACAACTCATCATCGCTAATGTTTACACCGGCTTTAGTATAATTTACTTTTAATACATTGTTAGCTAAAAACTCACCCCATACTTGGTCTACAAGCCCTTGTTTAGCTTGCTCATCCACTTTTTGTCCGTTTTGCTCATAGGATTGTATGGCAGCACTTAATTTTGCTTGAAACTCATTGTAATCAATATTTTTACCTGCAATTGTACCCACGGTACGCTCATTGGTTCCAAATAAAGATCTGCCCGAATTAAGGGCTCCTTCTAACACAAAAATAATTAGGGCAACGGCAATGATACCAACTAATAGGCCCGTTTTGTTACGAATTCTTTCTAATACGCTCATAGCTTATATAAAATTAAAGTGTGCAAAGATAAAAAACCGCTTGAAATGTGAAAATTTAATTAAAAGTGCTTTTTTTACTAAAAACTGATGTTAAACGTAGTTCCCTTTTGGGTTTCGGTTTTTAATGTGCCGCCCAATTGCTCTATTAAAGAGTTAACAAGCTGCAACCCTAATGTATCAACCTGTTTTATATGGGCTGCATTAGCAAAGCCCACTCCATTATCTGACACAATAAGGTTGTATTTTTCATCTATCTCCTTAAAAGCAATATTTATAGTGCCTTTTTTCTTGTTTTTAAAGGCATACTTAAATGCATTAGATAATAACTCATTAATAATAATGCCGCAAGGAATAGCCTTATCAAGTTCTATAAATTGTTGTTGAACCTTAACTTTTAAATTAACTGCAATAGTTTTATCTACATTATAAGTATTGGTAATAAATGATACTAGTTCGTTTAAGTAATCCTTAATTTCTATAGTGGATAAATTTTTTGAACGATACAATAACTCATGTATAATGGCCATTGATTTTATGCGGCCAATGCTTTCGGTATACTTTTCTTTAACAAAAGGGTCGTTTATGCTTTGTGCTTGCAGGTTAAGCAAACTGCTTATTATTTGCAGGTTATTTTTTACCCGATGATGAATTTCTTTTAACAAAAACTCTTTTTCGGCAAGCGATGAGTTTAATTGTTCTTCTATCTTTTTTTGCTCGAGAAAAGAAGGAATTTCTATAGCATGTTTGTTATTTTTTTTAGCATTTTTTGGGAGATAGCTATCAATTTTATGCGGAGGCGCCATAATAAATGTACAATGCTTATCTCCTTTTGCACGGCAAGAAATTTCGACCGCTGTTAATGGCATATTAAAGCTGGCCTCTGTCCACCCACTTGAGTAACCCGCATTCATAATACAAACAGCCGTTTCAGATTTTTTACCTGATTTTATCCACGAGTCTGCTTCAAATGAATAAGGGTGATTGTATGTAAGAAAAAAATTTTCATCCGGACTTGGACTACTTTCAGGCAAAATATCTACAAAAGCCCAACCCGTATAAGCAAAATGTACAGGGCCCGCAGATAACTTACTAATGGGGTCTTTCAGTTTCATTTTTTTATGAAAACTACGTGCATCTTCTAAACCCAATACGTGCGAAAAATCGAATAAAATATTTTTACCAATGCTAAGTGCTTGTTCTTCTCCCCTATCTTTATACAGGTGCTTAATACTATTTAAAAACTCGTGTGATAAAGCCGAAGCACGAACTAAAACATAGCGCTCGTTATTAATTTCAATTCGACCTTCAGACGGACTAAATTTTAATGAACTAAAGTAATCGCCCACTAATTTTTCAGCTTTATTAAAAGTGGGTTGTATAGATTTTGGAACTTTTACGGTTGGTTTATCAATAGGTTTTTTAAAAATTTTCAGCTTTGCGTTTTCCTTTTTAAGAAAATCTATTTCCTTTTCAAGTTGTTTAATTTTATGTTGATAGGATAAACTCATCTTTTTCGATAAAAGCTAAATAAAAGCGCACGAAATTAGTGTTTTTTTAGATTAAACATCGAAAAAGATTAAAAGTGCTTTGTGTTTATTCTTCAAACAGAATAACCACTTTTCTATTTAAACGAGTTAAATAGTTTTGATACTGCCAATCGGTATAATTTTGTGTGGCATTAATGCATTTTGCAAATTGCTTAACACGGTATTTTATTTCTTCTTGCAATAAATGTACAAGCTCAGTGCCTTCTTCAAAACAAGAAGCGTTATCTTTTATTTTTCCATAATGCTCTTCTAACGACTGATCTAAAACTACCTGAGGTTTCAATCCTTTCTTTAAGCAATTCATATACTTATCACGCACAATAAATTCTTCATCGTGCGAGTTTATAAAGCGTTGCTTAATTTCTTCAGGCATGTCATAATCGCGCTCAGTTTCATAGTCCCACTCGTCTTTATAGCGTTGCTCTAAATACATGTGCGGCGCTATAAATACATGATTCCAATCAATTGGCATTTGCCATAAACCAAAACGACGCGAATTATTTCCTAAATCAATAATTTTAAACTGCTTTTTGTTTGGTAGAATTCGGCTACCACGGCCAATCATTTGATGATATAAGGTAAGTGATTTTGTAGCGCGGTTCAGCATTATGGTTTCAACCTCCGGCTCATCAAAACCATGCGTAAGTATACTAACAGATGTAAGAATAGCATCTTTAGTATTGTGAAACCAATCTAAAATTTCGTAACGCTCTTTATCACTATATGTACTATCCAAATGTTTTACCGGATAATTTTTCTTTTTAAAGGCTTCGTAAACTAAGCGACTTGAAATAATTCCGCTATTAAAAATTAGTGTTTTTTTTCCCAGAGAAACTTCTTCGTAGGCTGACACCAATTTACTTTGCATCATAGCGTTACTATACAGCATTTCTAACGAAGCTGTTGTAAACTCACCTGTGTAACCAACTTTAAGCGTTGATAAATTTACATCGTATGAATAAGTAACACCTTCGCACAAATAACCACTTTCAATTAAAGTGGGGATGGTTTCTCCTATAATAAGGGCATCATAGGTGTCCATTAACGGCAATTTTTTATTGCTACTAAGTGGAGTTGCTGTTACACCTAAAATATTTACTTCTTTAAAATGCTTAAATACTTTTCTGAACGAATTGTTGTGGGCCTCATCAACAATAATCAACCCAATATCATGTAAAAATTCTAAATTATCCTCGTCGTGTAAGCGATTATTTAGTGTTTCTATAAGGGCAGTATAAACAAGATAAGGTTCATTTTTATCTAAAATTTTTACACTGCTGTTAATGGTTTTATTAGGAATATTTATTGAGCTTAAAACAGCCGATGTTTGTTGAGAAAGCTCAACACGATGTGTTAGTATAAGAACTTTTTTATTGAATTGCTGAATGTACTTTTTAGCTATTTCAGAAAAGATAATGGTTTTCCCTCCGCCCGTTGGCAGCTGAAAAAGCAGATTAGAATGCGGAGGCAATTCTGCGAATTTTTTATAGATATTATCTACAGCTAATTGCTGATACGGGTATAATTTCCGTTCGGTGGTTTGCTCCGTAATTTCTTCGCTCATAAAAAAAAAGTAACCTGCAAATATAGGGCTAATTTTTTATTGAAAAAACCCTTTATAAATATATTTCGGCAAGTGCAATATCGCTTGCTTTTTGGGTGAGTAATGTAAATGTTTCGTTTACTTTTTCTTTACTTATGAGTACTACATCACCATCCCTTACATTTATGTTTTGTGTTGATGACTGCTCTATCTTCACTTCTCCAAATGAAACATAAATAGCCATAATATCGCAATTCAAAATAAGTTCCTTTTTAGATTTCTCCGCTAAAGAAAACCCTACTGCGGTAGCTTTTGTAGAACCTCGTGTCATTACATTAAAATCGGTTACTTTACCAATAGAGTTTGTTTCCCATTCTCCCAAAAAAACATCCGTGTCAAATTTTTTAAGCTGTTTTGTGTATTGGTTTTTATATTGAATAGTTAGCTCCCCATCTAACACCATAATAACACGAGAAACATTTGGCAAACTGGTAAATGTAGATTGTTCTATATCAATAGTCGCCGTACTTATTCTAAAAATAAAATCGAGGTTTTTATAAATAGCTTCTTTAGGATAAATGGCTAATTGGGTAGTGGTGCCGCCCGACCAAGTGGTAGTGTTCAGCAGTTCCTTTTTAGTGAGATTTATTTGCATCCTTTAATTTCATTTTCTCGTCTTTCCACTTAAATGTTTTTATCATTTGCATAATGTCTGCTCGCAAATAATCAATCACAATTTTTAAAGAATCGATATTAGGCGGGCAGTTAAAATACAAGGAGCCACGTAAAAAATGTTTGGTACTATCTGTTATATAAAACTGGATAGCTGATGCACTATTGCCTGAAATGTCATACAATAAGCCATACACGCGTGCAGAGTCGTTTATTAAAACCTGTTCATCTAAACCACTTGCTTTTACCTGGTGGCGTATTGCAAGTTCACGTGAATCGTTTAAGTGTTTTGGTAAATCGTTTTTGAGTTCGTTATAACTAATGTATAGTTGCGCTCTATAAAGCGGATACATAATGTTTAACCAGCAAGGTTCTGCATTTTTACTTTTATCATTCTCTACAAAAGAGTAAACAGGGGTTTGAAAAGTAAAGGGGCAAATGCTATCATAGATTTTATATTTTTTTTCGGGGAAGTTTAATTTATAAAACGCACGTGGTTTAGGGGCAGCCGTGTTTTCATCATCATCGCCAATGCAAGAAGTTAAACAAACAGCAATAATTAAGAGGCAATAGAAAATTAGTTTTTTCATCTTTCAAAAATAAAAAACCCCAACAGATAAAACCGGAGCTTGTAAATTTATTATCAACAGCTTATTTAGTAAGGTAAATCATTTGCAGGAGTCGGCTGACCTCCTCCGCTTGTAGGTGGATTAGATGCTCCATCACTTTTTCTGATTAATTGAAAAGTTTCGGCAACTATATCCGTTGTAGTTCGTTGTTGCCCTTCTTTATCTTGCCATTTACGGGTTTGTATTTTACCTTCTAAATAAATGGTGTAACCTTTTTTAAGGATGCGCTCAGCACTTTCGGCAATAACCCTCCACATAACAACATTATGCCATTCGGTTTGCTCAATGCGATTGCCATCTTTATCTTTATAATATTCTGTGGTGGCCAAGCCAAAACTTACGCGAGCTACTCCTCCATCTAAACGTCTCATTTCGGGGTCTTTCCCCAAATTACCTACCAAAATAACTTTATTTACGCCTGCCATATCCTTAAAAATTATTGTCAAACAAATGTAAAGATTTAATCAGCTTAATTGTTTTTACAAATGCTTATTTTTGTTTGATTGTGAAAACAAAACCAAATATCCAACACGCAAATTTTAAGCAAGCAAAAATTGCTTATACCGTTAGCGGAAAAGGAAGGGCCGTTGTTTTATTGCATGGTTTTTTAGGCTCTACTGAAGTATGGGAACCAATAAAAAATTCACTAGCAAAACAATTTAAAATAATTTGTATTGATTTACCCGGGCACGGACAAAGCGATAGTTTTGGTTATGTACACAGCATGGAAGTAATGGCACAGGCCGTTAAAGCCGTTATGGATAGCTTGCATTTGAAAAAATATGTGTTAATTGGGCATAGTATGGGTGGTTACGCGGGCTTAGCTTTTGCCGAGTTATTTCCTGATTTTGTGAGGGGTTTGTGTTTATTTCATTCAACTTCATACGCAGATAATGAACAAAAAAAACGCGACCGCGACAAAGCTATTAGGGTGGTAAAAAACAATGTAGATATATATGTACGGGCAACCATCAATAATTTGTTTGCTACAAAAAATTTAAAGCATCTTAAAAAGGAAATTTTATTTACTCAACGAGTTGCCCGAAAAACTCCAAAACGAGGCATAATAGCCGCACTTGAAGGCATGAAAACCAGACCCAGCAGAGATGTAGTTTTACACTTTGCCAATTATCCTATTTTATTTATTATAGGCAAGTATGATAACTTGTTACCAATGCAATCTTTATTAAACCAAGCCGAAATAGCAAAATATAAAAATGTTTTATTGCTTGAAAAAAGCGGACACATGGGTTTTTTAGAAGAGCCCGAAATTTGTGTAAAGCACTTAAAAAGATTTATTAGAAATTCTTTTGCTCCTTATAAATTAAGAAGGTAATCGTTGTTTTTCAATGATTTGTGTAAGTTCAACAAATTGTTCTACACTTAACTGCTCGGGGCGTTTATCAAACAATTTACTGGTAGTATCAAAGCCATCATGCAATAATGGTTTTACAGAATTGCGTATGGTTTTACGACGCTGATTAAAACTTGTTTTTACTACAATAAAAAATAATTTTTCATCGCAACTTAATTTCTGCGTAGCGTTTCGTTTAAATTTTATAACTGCTGATTTTACTTTTGGCGGCGGAGTAAAAGCACCCGGTTCTACGGTAAATAAATATTCAATATCGTAATAGGCTTGTAGCAACACACTTAAAATGCCGTACACTTTTGATCCCGGCCCCTCTGCCATTCGCTCGGCTACTTCTTTTTGAAACATGCCAACCACTATATCAACTCTGTCTCGTAAATCAAGCACTTTAAACATAATTTGAGAGGAAATGTTATATGGGAAATTACCAATGATGGCAAATTTTTCAGGAAACAAATTATCCATGCTCATCTTTAAAAAATCGCCGTACAAAATTTTATCTTGGTGTTTTGGATAAGCTTTCTTCAAAAATTCAATTGATTCTGTATCGATATCTACCGCAAAGAATTTTTCTTTCTCAATAAGATATTTAGTTAAAACACCTGTGCCGGGGCCAATTTCAATTAAAGGCAATTCGGTTGATTGCAACAAAGCATCTACAATATTTTTTGCAATTTGTTCATCTTTTAAAAAATGCTGTCCTAAATGTTTTTTCGCTCTAACTGGTTGCAATAGTAGTGGGTTTAAATAATTTCTAATAAAGTACGGAAAGCTACAAACTTATCTTTAAACTTATCTATAGTTTGTTTTTGTAGTGCGGGAGCGTATTTCTGCTTATACTCCTCCATATCACTCATGTTTAAAAAAGTATATTGTACCGAGTAGGTTGTACCTTCATCTTCTACATTAAGCACTTTAAGCATGCGCTGGTCGATAAAACAGCCTGTTTTCATTACTTCAGGAATATGAAATTCTTGCATCCACTTTAGCCATTCATCGTGTGAGGCATTATCAACATTTATGGTTACGTTATATATATACATGGTAATTTAATTTGTGTTTCTTACTACTAATTGTACGGTATATCTGCTTTTTTGTTCTAACAACACTTCTTTGTTTACACAAACACGCTCTATGGTAGATTGGTCGTAATAGCGTATGGTAACCAATTCCAGTTCATCGTTATACAAAACCTTATACTCATTTTGCAAGGTTTGAATCAAAGGTTGTATTTTTTTATTATCCATATCAACACATACTGAAAAACTAATGGCAGATAATTGCATGACATTTATTTTAACCTGATGCTGATGAAACAAGGCGAAAATTTTACTTAAATTCTCTTCGGCAATAAATGAAAAATCGCGTGGAGAGATGGTAATAAGCATTTGATGCACCTTAAAAATAAAGGATGGAATTGGTAAATGCTTGTTGCTGTCTTTTATAACCGTTCCTTCTGCCACAGGCTCTACAAAAGATTTTACATAAAGTGGAATGCTTTTATTTTGCAGTGGTTTAATTGTTTTGGGATGTATAACTGTTGCACCATAATAAGCAAGCTCAATAGCATCCTGATAAGTTAGCTCATCTATTTTTTGTGTGTTGCTAAACCATTTCGGGTCGGCGTTTAACACGCCCGGCACATCTTTCCAAATAGTAACGCTTTCGGCGTTTGTACTATATGCAAGTATAGCGGCCGTATAATCAGAGCCTTCTCTGCCCAAAGTTGTAGTAAAGTTTTCGCTAGTTCCCCCAATAAAGCCTTGCGTTAAAACAACTTTATGCTGCTTAAATAGAGGCAATAAATCCGTTTCGGCTAACTGTTGAGTTAATTCAAAATCAACATTTCCTTCGCGGTAGGTGTTATCTGTTTGTATAATGCCTCTTGCATCAAGCCATAAACTATCGCTTCCATCTTCATTAAAATAAGCCGAAACAATTCTGCTCGAAAAAATTTCGCCCATACCAACAATTTGGTCATAATGATGATTGAATGTTGAGCTAGGTTCGTCTTCTATGGCCCAAAGTAACTCTACAAAATCATTTTCTAACTGCGCATAAATAGCACTTGATTTATTTTTAAAAAGAGCCGATACAATATCGAAATGAAATGCTTTTAGCTCGTCAAAAATTTCCTGCATAGTTCCCTTCTCAAAGAAATAGGCATTTACCAACCGTTCTAAATTATTGGTTGTTTTACCCATGGCCGATACCACAATAAGCAAATTATCTTTTGCGTACTGTTTTACTATTGCAGCTGCATTTTTTACAGCAGCAGCATCTTTAACCGATGCACCACCAAACTTAAATACTTTTAACATGGCTGTAAATATACGGTACTTTAGAAACTAAGCAGCTGTAGTCAAAAAAAATTACCGGCGTGTTGAATTAAATTTTTGCACACAAATAAGTTGATCGTAATAAGTGCCCTGTTGTTTATGGTAGACATAAATAGTATAATCGTTCTCCGTTTCCCAGTGATCGCCCTCTATTTGATTTGTTTCGGCAGCAGGTTTTCCGTCCGGTAAAAAAACATACATATAATCGTAATAACCTTGTTTTAAATACAATTCGCACTCATAGGTTTTTTTAAAGTAATTAAAGGTCATTCGGTTTGCCTTTGTAAAATGGTTATCAACCATATTGCCTATTACATAAAAATCGCCCTCGTTCATCGGGAACTCAAAAGGAAAGGTAAATTTTACATACGCATATTCAGCAGATATATCAATTAACGAACTATCACGTTCTTCTACCGTAATTAAAAACCTACCGTTAATGTCCTGCGTTTGATAGTAGCGTTTAGATGTTTTTACTTCATCGGGTAATTGAGTTACGTGCCAGCTGTTAGCAGAATCACGATACATCCTATCGGTATTTGCTGTTACAAATTTAAAGTTTTTAAAAACAGCAGGCCTATACTCATTACCCCCATCAAAGATGTTGCTGCCATCGTCATAATCGTAACTCAACTCACTAGGTTTAAGATATAGTGGTTGCAAGCCATAAATGGCATTATCCCAACGGTTATTTTGCTGTACAATAACTTTTAAATCGGCAAGCTGAGGGATATTGTAGTTAGGATTTAAAATGCTAAAATCAACTTCCTGTTTATTCATGTAATCATCTGCACCGGCCGCTTGATGTATGCTTGCTTTAATAGCGACTTTGCTTGAGTACACCATTAATCGGCGTGTAAGTACAGGTTTATCTTTTGTGCCATTTACATATACTTTTAAAAGATAATTACCTGTTTTACTAATACGCATATTGTTGTTAGGAAAACTCCATGTGTAATGCGTATATTTTTGTGTGGTTCCTCCCGAAAAAGTATAGGTTTGGATGGGCTCTTCAAAATAATT
>DATHOW010000287.1:0-6616 GCA_035484495.1 Bacteroidia bacterium
CTGCTTGCCATAGTCGGCATATTAATGGTTTTAAGTTCGGCATTACTTCCTAATTGATAAGCAAAAGCTTGGTTTGCAGTTCCTGTATGGTTAGCTGTTGTATCTGCATAACCTTGCACATTCATAAAAATGTAACCTTGTGTTGTACTGCCAAACCACATAGCAGGGCTTTGAATGCCTAACACACCAGTATGCGATGAAGGATTTGTTGCATTAGTTAATGCATCAACCCCTATATTAAAAGAAATTTTATTGTAGTTTCCTGCAGGCACTTGTCCTATAACGTACATCTCTTGGCTTATTTTTTTTAAAATGTAGGCACCACTAATAGACTCTGGTGTGCCATCGGTTTTATAAGCCACGATGCCCGAAATATAAAATTGAGCTATATTTAATTGAAATTTTTTGCCGCTAACATGGTCAACCACCACAACACCTGAATCTGCCTCGGTAGTATCAATATTTGTGTGTAAATGAAATCCAATGGTACCCATTGGGGTTGGTGGGGTTGGGTTTGTGCTATCTTTCTTTTTACAGGAAAAAAAAGTGATTATACTTAGTATTAAAATGGTTGTTATTGTTATTTCTATTTTGTTTTTTAGGTTTTTCATAGGGTTAATTTTTCTTTAAAATTTTGGCTAAATATTTTTTAATTAAAATAAATTGATTGATGAGTATAACTAACTCAAACAAGGCAATGGTTATTAATAGTTTCATAATTTATTGATTTAAAAATTAAATTGTAATCTAGCTGTAATGGTTGATTTTACAGTTGATTGCAGACCTACCGTATTTTGATAAAAAGGCACGCCGTATTCTAAAAGTAATTTACTTCCTTTTAAAATATTAGCAGGGGAATAAAGGTTTACACCTATATAGCCATTAGCTTTTTGTCCGCCATAATTAGCTGTATTAGCCGTAGCATCATTTAAAGATGATAGATTTATAGCGGCATCATAACCATATAATTTACCTACGGTATAATATTCTGCTCGGGCAGAAACGCTTACATATTTTACAAATTGATACGCTAACCAAGGGCTAACACTATACTCGTTACCAAAACAATAATTGTTTGTATTGGTACCTAGTTTAATGTTGGCATTAAAATCGGCCCCCCATGATAAATGAGTGCCTTGCCCAACATACACCAAACTTGGCAGTAAATTATAGGTGCCTGTACCAAGTTGTATGTTGTAAGGTAAAATATCGGTAGTGCTTTGCATCGTTGCTCCTTTTGCGTGTATGCTTCCGGTTGGTAAACTAAGTCCTAACCCTGTTACTAGCCTATGATTGCAAGAAGGAAGTACATTGTATAGAGCATAAATTTTTGTATCTCCTAAACCTGATGATTTCATAGAAGTTGGCATTTTACTATAATCGGCCATAGTCATACCAGGCATGTTCATCATATTTTGCATCGGCATCATATGCATGCTCATAGTGTTTGCATTATAACTAAGCATAGCCATAAGGGTAAATCTATTCGTAATACCGTACATAGGCATAAGCATGTGCATTTGCATATTCATGCGGTTGGTTGCCATCATGTAGCTATTAAAAATAGTAGCATCACTAACAGTTTTTGTTCCTATTCGGTTACCCTGCATCGCCATATCCATATAACTATATGCAATGCTAAAACTTCCTTTATTATGCACATGGTCAGTCATAATTCCCGCGGGAGCAAAGGCATCTGGTCGGCAACAACTAGAACTGCACTGGGCACTGTCTTTTCTTTCGGCTGAATTGGCTACAAAAGTTTGTAGCAAAGCAACTAAAAGAAGAATAGTATAATTCTTCATTTATAAAACGGATTTAATTACTAAATAGATGCAACAGAAAATCGCATCAAAAAACGAGAATAGTAATTAAGCTTGGGGTGGATGAAAAATATCCTTTAGGTAATTTGTAGGAAGTATACTTTTAAAAGTGCGGATATAAAAATTGTTTGATTGAGAAGTTACAATAGCTGCATTAAAAGCAAATAAGGATGTTATATGAAAGCAATTTTCTTCTTGGGTTGAAGAACCTTTTGTAGCGTTACCATCCGTAGGAGTTTCGGCTCCGGCTTTTTTCAGTTGCTTCATTAAATGACATTTACCGTTGCAATTAAGTTTTGGTTTGTTACGATTTTCGCAAAGGTTTTTTGCAATGTATTCTTTGTTTATAGCATAATCTATAAAAGGAAATAGTGGCTTTAGTAAAACCAAGCTGTAAACGCACAGAAAAAATATGGCAAAACTTTTACGCAACACAATGTACAAACTTACAAAAGATTTGGATTGTTTGTATTATGATTTTAACACCATTTTTTCAATGGCATTAACCCAGTTATCATTACTGTTAAGGCTAGGTACAAGGTCTATTTTTTCGCCACCATACTGCTTAAATGAATGGTTATACTCTTCCGTTATTTCGTATATAGTTTCTAGGCAATCGGCCACAAAAGCAGGCGAAAATGCTAATATTTTCTTATCTCCTTTAGCGGCACGCTCTTTTAAAACTTGGTCGGTATAAGGTTTAATCCACTCACTACGCCCTAAACGACTTTGAAAACAAATGGTGTATTTTTCTTTAGGCAAGTTTAGTTTTTGTGCAATAAGTTGGGTTGTTTTAAAACAATTGGCACGATAGCAGTACTGGTTTTTCTCTGTAATTGTTTCGCAGCAAGTCCCTAAAAAACAAGAGTTATCTCCATAGTGTGCTGATGCCTTTTTTATTTGTCTTTCGGGTAAGCCGTGGTAGCTAAATAATATATGGTCGTAATTATCGAAGTTAAATTTCTTGGCGTTTTCTACGTAGCAATTAACTACATCCTCGTTATCATAAAAATTGCTGTACAGTTTTAATTCAGGAATTACTTCCCAATCTTTTATTTCATCAAAAACTTTTTCTAAAGTAGAACCTGTGCTTGATGATGCATATTGTGGATAAAGCGGCAGCACAATTATTTTTCTTGGTTTTTGTTTACGCAGGTTTTCTAATGCGGTTTTTAAATCGGGGCTTTGGTAACGCATAGCTAATTCAACTATGTAATTATCGCCCAGTTTTTTTTGCACTTTTTCTTTTAACTGTTTACTGTTATGGAGTAAGGGAGAGCCTGTTTCTTTACTCCAAATTTCTTTATAAAGCTTAGCCGATTTTGATGAACGAAAAGGAACAATAAATAAATTCACTAAAAAAAATCTACCAATGGCAGATATATCAATTACTCTTCTATCATTTAAAAATTCGGTTAAATATTTTCTAACTGCGGGTGTTGATGGATTATCTGGGGTTCCAAGGTTTATAAGCAGTACGCCTGTCTTCATTCGCTTTTCTTTCTTATTAATTTCTAATTATTGATATCCAAATCTTTTTAGGCGATTTTCATTTGTGCGCCAGTCTTTATCAACCTTTACAAATAATTCTAAATGTATATGCTTTCCAAAAAAAGTTTCGGCATCGGCACGCGCCTGTGTACCTACTTTTTTAATGGCTTCGCCTTTATGCCCTATAATAATGCCTTTTTGACTATCGCGTTCAACATAAATAACGGCTTCTATTCGTATAATTTTTTCATCTTCTTTAAAAGACTCTACAACAACCTCCGTGCTATAAGGAATCTCTTTTTGGTAATTCATTAATATTTTTTCGCGGATAATTTCACTCACAAAAAAACGTTCAGGCTTATCAGTTAGTTGTTCTTTATCATAAAACGGAGCGTGCTCTGGTAATAAATCTAATATACGCTTCATTACCATGCTTACATTTACATTAAGCAGGGCTGATATAGGTACAATTTCGGCATTAGGTAATTTTGCAGTCCACTCAGCAACTTTAGCGTGTAGTTTAGGTTCGTCGGCTAAATCTATTTTATTAATTAATAGAATAATTGGCTGTGTTACTTTTTGTAGTTTCTGAATATAACTTTCTTCTAAGGCAATGTCTTCAAAAATATCAGTAATTAAAAGAAAAATATCGGCGTCCTCCATAGCGTCAGCTACAAAACGCATCATTTTTTCGTGCAGTTTGTAATTTGGTTTTAAAATACCCGGAGTGTCCGAAAAAATAATTTGGTGGTCGCTTTCGCTAACAATGCCCATAATACGGTGCCTGGTTGTTTGTGCTTTTGAAGTAATTATAGAAAGTTTTTGACCCACCAAAGCGTTCAGAAGGGTTGATTTACCTACGTTTGGACAACCAATAATATTTACGAAACCGGCTTTATGCATTTATTTAAAAAATAGTTTGTTTAAATGGATTACAAATGTATATATTTGCGGCTCGAAAAAAGGAGTTCTTTAAAAATAAACATATTGCGGGATAGAGCAGGGGTAGCTCGTTGGGCTCATAACCCAAAGGTCGGGTGTTCGAATCACTCTCCCGCTACTACAAAAGCCTCAGTTTTTACTGGGGCTTTTTTATTTCCCAACTATTAACTTCCCTTCAACCAACCAGTAATGCTCATTCTTCTTTGGTTTGTTACTAAAACTTCATGCTCAAGCTCGTTACTTTTAAAGAAAACAGTTTTGCCTTGGGTAGGCGATATTTTTTGATTACCACAATCTTGATGAATCAATAATTGTCCCCCATCTCC
Source organism: Bacteroidia bacterium (assembly GCA_035484495.1). Classification (GTDB taxonomy): domain Bacteria; phylum Bacteroidota; class Bacteroidia; order B-17B0; family Aurantibacillaceae; genus PALSA-968. Next base: position 4,583 of record DATHOW010000287.1, read on the forward strand.
TTCAATCCAATCGGCATTTAAATAACTTATTAATGAGTATTTTCTACCTGAGTTATTTTGAAATTGATCAATGTGTTTTTTATAAAAGCTACCTATTTCGTATAAAGAATAATGGAACTCATAACCTGTAATGCCTGCATAACAGGTTTTATTAAGGTACTTTATAAAATCTTCAATTTGGTCAAAAAACTCGTTTTCATATTGGTTATCATGTTTTCTGTCTAGCCAGTAAATAGAATCACTTCTAACGGCAGCATTATGAACTAATTTCTCTACATTTCCTGTGCCGGCTAATAACAAAAGCTTTTCTTTATGTAGTGCAAGTAAATTTATTTTAAGATGCTCGGATAAATTTTTACTTAAAAAATCTTCAGATATTCCCACATTATTTTTAATAAAATCGGTAATTATTGCTTCAAAGTCTTTTTCCATTTGGTTTATTTAACTATGTTTCTTCCAATACTTTTTGCCATAACTGCAAAATATTTCTTCATGCATTTTTATGTTGCGAATGGCAATAAGGCATACATTATTATTGTCATCTAATCCAATTTTTGAATTGTTTTTTAATATTGAATTTAAAGTGCCCTGTGCATCATTAGCATATTTTGCAAAGCATTTTATTTTCATGGAATCCATAATACTTCCATCAAGCATATTTATAAAGTACTTGTCTTCGCCTTTTTTTGCCCGTAGTTTTGCCTGAACATCAGTTAAAATTTCTCCTTTAAACAACGATATTATCTCATCTTTATATATATTAATAGCTGTAAGTAGTCCGTTGCCTGATGCGGGTAGTTGAGAAAGACTTACGTATAAATAATCAGATTCTGCGGCATCGATTTCATTCGTGTTGGTTTTTGATTTTTTCAATAGAACGGATTAAGGATAAGGTAACATACACGAAGTTTTCGCATAAGCTAAGTAACAGAATAAATTGCTTGGAGGTAAAAATACTTATACTCTTAGTACAGATGAAAATACTTTTATTTTACATCTGCCATTAGTTTTCTGATAAGGGGCGAAGCAACAATTAATAATATGCCACAAACCAAGGCATAAATTGCCAAATGTTTGTATCCATCTGTATAGGCTTGCAGCTTAACTAAAAGCGATGCATTATTATCGTCGGTTGACATATCTGCGCCAAATATACCTGCTGCGTACTGTCCGTAAGCACTGGCTAAAAACCAAAGTCCCATCATCATGCCATACATTGGCTTAGGTGATAATTTTGTAACGATAGACATCCCTATTGGCCCTAAACACAATTCACCAAACGTGATTATTAAATAGGCTATGGTAAAAACATTTAAAGATGTAATCCCTTGGGCATTGGCAAAAAAACGGGTGTAATAAAAAACGTAAAAGGCTAAAGCTAGAAACAGAAAACCTATACCGAATTTTATAACCGTATTAGGTTCTATTTTGCGCTTGTACATAGCAATCCATAATATACCAACTATTGGACTAAAAATAATAACAAACAGTGAGTTAGCGCTGTTGTTTATAAAATTAGGGTCCATTGGGATAGATAGTAAATGATGATGTAAATTGTTTTCGGCAAATAAATTTAATGATCCACCACTTTGCTCAAAAAATGCATTAAAAAACAAATAGAAAAGTATAAATATAAAGGCTGCTAGTAGTTTTTTTTGCGCTGCAAAATCGCCAACCTTGTATGTTTCATAAAGAAAATAAATCATTGCCAATGGGCCAATGGTGTACATAAATGCATCTGTATAATCGGTATCTTTTACCATAATAAAAATTAATGGAATGCTTAATAAAGAACCAATGTAAACGGCTACTTCTCTGGCTCTGCGTTTATTTATGGTGAGATGTAATAAAGGAGAATTACCAATAGGGCCTAAATGCTTTTTAGTGAAAATAAACGTAACCAAGCCAATTATCATTACAATGGCTGAAGCTAAAAATGCGTAACTCCATGAATGATACTTGCCTAAATACACACATAAAATGCCTCCTAAAAATGCACCAATATTTATGCCCGAATAAAATAAACTAAAGCAC
>DATHOW010000288.1:0-20757 GCA_035484495.1 Bacteroidia bacterium
TTTTCTATTTTAAGATTGGGATAATTTATTTCTTTATCTAAAAAAGGGTCGCTTCCAGATAAATTTTTATACCCTAAGGAAGAAAAGTATTGCAAAAGAGTTCCATTACCGCAACCAACGTCATGTATACTAGCATCTGAATTATTTAATAAAGTTTCCCAAATAAATTGGTAAGGTAAAAAATAGGAACTAATCTTACCTGGTTTTAGTTTATTTATCAGAAAACCAAAAAAACTTTTTTTGACGCCAAAATAATGAAGGTCTCTTGCTTTTAATATAGTTGCCTTTAGCGAGTTTTGTGTTGGAAGTGGATTAGTTTCTTTAAGAGAATAATAATTATTGGGGTAAAATAAATGTAACTGCTCTGGAATAGTTTTAATTTGAACACAACCACAAGTTGTACATTGACCGTAGGTAAATATACCGGGTAAGCCAAAAATCATTTCTTTGACATCAAAAAAGTCGGCTATTGGGCTTGTACAAATTCTACAATTCATTCCTTTGTTTTCTGTATTAACTCTATTAACCTTTCAGATGCTTGGCCATCATCGCTATAAAGATATTTTTTTATATCCATATTCATTAATTCTGTGAAAGAATTTTTCTCCCTAAGAAGTTTATTTATCTTTTCTTCTATTAAAATAAAATCATTATACATAAATACATAAGGCTCATCTTTCATTATAGATAAACTTGCCCAGTTATTATTATTAGACATATTAATAAATAGAACGGGTTTTTTAAAATAAAGCGCTTCTATAGATACGCCGGAAAATTGAGTAGTAACGATGTCGCAGAAAAATATAGCTTCATACAAATCAATTTCCACGTGTTCAAATACTTTCACCCGAGTGTATGTTGTTTTTTTTGCGGCATCATTAGCAAATCTATCCCTTTCTGAAGGGTGCTTTTTTATTATTAAGTTCCAATCGTTTTTTTTGCAAATTTCACAAAGCTCTTCAATAATTTTGGCTTTTTCTTCGTTATAAATATCATTAATAGCAGACCATGTACTAGCAAAAAAAATAGTAGCTTTACTTATATCAAGACCATGTTTTGTGAAAAAAAATGCTTTGTCGTAAATTGTGTTTTTTAAACTATCTAATTTAAGAAACCCTATTGGTACATGAACAGGAGTTGGGTCGTTCCTTTTTTTCCAAAGCTGCGCTGAAGCGTATCCAAGACAGGCTCGAGCTGAAAACTTTATATTACTTTCCATATGAATGGCATCATCAGTAAATTGAGCATATTCAATGTTAACAGAAGGAATTTTAAATTGCCTGCTGATATCACTTACAACCCTGCCAACCTCTCCTGTGTTATCATAAAGTGTAATGGTAGGTTTTATTTTTTTTATGGCTTCGGCTACAAATGAATAATAGATCTCTAAGTTTTGTGTAATACCAAAGTCTTTAAAAATTGTATAATCAGGGTTAATAGATTCTGCCCAATTAAAAAAGGAAGCATTTTTGGCGCTAACAAATGCTTTAAATTTTTTTAAATAATAAATATCTATAGATGTGTTAAATTTTAAACTCGCTACATCAAATACATATTCTTGTGCTATCCCGCTACTTATTTGTATTATGCTAAGTTTTATTTTGTCTTGTTTTGCAACCCTCTCTACAAAATGTTTAAATAAATTAATGTCATTTGCTGTATCGTAAATAAATAATAATGCATGGGGGGTATTACTTTTTACGGATTTATAAAATTTAAATTTGTGCAACAATTGAGTAAGTGCGTAGTAGGCATTCTTAATCACATGTAAGATGATGTCTTTTTTTATAGTTTTTCGAATAACAATCGACGTTTGCATTTCGTTTAAAAGCAAACTTGGTTTAAATAACTGTAACTCGTCCGAAAGATTAAACTCAATAGAAGTGGATGAGGGTATTTTAAATGTTTTGATAAATGAGTGTAGTAATAACTCAAAAATATTTTTATTTAACACGAAAAGCTTAAAATTTGGGTACAGAAGCGAGTAAGCAATATCAAACTTGTTTTTTCGGGTTGCCAAGTACTTATTAGTTTTTAATACTGGGGCTTTTAGTGCAATTTCTTTTAATTCCTTTAACATAACCTCAGCTGCTATATTTTCGATAGCGTTAAGCGAGTAGTTAAAATTAGTTATTTGTTTTTTATCAAAACCAAAGGAAGCATGTATGTTAGAATTTTTAATAAATAATTTTTGTTGCGAAAAATTAGCATCAAAAGTTGCCTCATCGTCTGTTACAAACAAATGCATAATCAAAAATATTTTTTGAAGTTATCCAAAGTTGGGATAATAAATTTATAATTGCTATTAACCCAGAAAACAATATAAACGCAACTAAATATAGATATAAATGGCATAAAACTTAATGTGTAAAGTATCCAAGGAGTTAAGATTAGGTTATTGAAACTAAAGGAAAGAAGTAAACTGATGGCAAATATAATGAACATAATAGGGTAGATATAGTTTAATTTAAATCGTAAACTGCTTGCTTTTAAATACCAATAATACGTTGGACATAGTTGGATAAGTTTGGCTATTACAAATGTAAAAGCTGCCCCTGTTAAACCAAACAGGGGTAATAAAGTTAAATTACCAATTATACTTACACTTCCACCAATAAGTGCAAGCCAAGGAAGTTTTTTGGTTTGTTTAAAAAAGAATAAAGGCTCAGTAAATACTATGTGTAAATAACGAAAACCGTAGCTAATAAGAACTATGGGTATTAAGGCAATAGCCGGAATGTATTTTGGGTTTAAAAAATTAATTATCCCTATTGGGGTGCTGGCAATTAATGCGCTAATTATTAATAAAACAACTAATCCAATGAGCCTATATATTTGACTTATTTTATTGGTGTTTTTATCCATATTTTCCTTCAGCAGCGAATATACCGTAGGATAAGTTGCAGATTGAAGAGCATACATAAATGAATCAGTTATGTGTGCAATTGCCATTGCCAAATTGTATACGGCTAAAGATGTTAAGTCAAAATTATGTTCAATCATAATTCTGTCAAAGCTAGTAAACACAAGTCCAAAGAGAACGTAAGGTATTAGGGGAAGTGCATATTTGTAAGATGGTTTGATAAATCTTTTTTCGAAAAACAAACCGTTTTCACGAAATACTTTGAATAAAAAAAACAAAGTTATAATTCCTGTAGCTATTAATTTTGTCCAAATAACTCCAATAGGACCACATTTAAATACAATAATAGCCAGCGACTCTGCAATGGTTGTTGCTAAAAACATACCCCCTGCAAAATAAGTATAGCTTTTTATGTCTTGCTTATTTCTATATAGTGCAAAAATAATGGTGTAAATAGAAGCAAAAAATGCACTTAAAAGTGCTGTAATACCAAACGGAATAAAGGAAAACTCTTTAGTTTTAAATATTAACTTAAAAATAGCCTCTCCAAAGGGGAAAATAAGAACACTTATTATAGTCGAAGAAAACATTACAAACAACAAAATAGTAGATAAATAAGCCCTTAAAAGTTTAGGCTTCCTGCTATAATCAAAATAAAAACGTACAAATGCATTTTCCAAACCTAATGTCATTACTAAGGGCAGTAAACCCGCAACCAATGTATTTAACCCTATTAAGGCAAAATCCTCCGGGCTAAGATAAATAAGGAAAATTGGAAGTAAGAATATACGTGATGCTGTAGGCAAAAAGCCAAGTATGGTATAAACAGAACTGTTTTTAAGAATATCTTTTAGACTTGACAATTTTTATTTAGTTAATAAACTATGAAACCTGTTTCTTTTGCCCAATGTCCAAAATCATTGCTTATAATTTTGTTATGAAGGCTTTGATAAAAGGGCTCGGGTCTTGATTTAATATAATTCAAATAATCTATTGCTGTTGAGTTGTTGGAGCTAAACGCGTTGAAGAAAGCAAGTTTTTCTTTTTCCTTGGGTATATCCTCTATTTTTATTTTTTTTGGCAAACTAGCACGGTGATTTGTTTTTAAATTAAAAAAAACCAAGTCGCCAACTTTAGAAGGGATTTCTACTATTTCGTGTTTGTACGGATTTATATCTTGATTATCTTTTTCGTCAACCGGCATTAATCTGTTTTTAATCCGGGTTAATAGGGTTCTTTTTTTTTCTTTTTGAAAAGCAAAGTTGTCGGATGTTTTATGAGATCCTTTCATTACAGTGAGCCCACCACCAAACTCATCATTGTCCTGAAGATAAAATCCAGCTTCCATCATTAATGACTCTGGTTTTAAATGAAAATTATACCCAGCTCTTTCCTGCGAAGTAGTGTCTTTGTGCCACCCTGGATAGAATTTATGATGAATGGCAGTTTCGGGCATTAAGATTGGATTTTCTCCGAGAACATTTTTTATTTCATGCAGCACTTTCTGACTTAATGTTATTTTAATAAACTCCGGGAAGTAATCATAAATTTCAGATAATACTTTTTCTGTACTATATTTTGATTTTTTCCATTCGCCGTTTTCAAAAACCTCCAACACTCTTTTCCTCATAAACAACACTTCGTCCACGGAAAGTATCCCAGGAATTAGTAAGTATCCGTTCTCTGAAAAAAAAATTCTTTTCTCTAAATCAGTCATGATTAATTTTAAAGCTAGTAAATTTAGCGATTTTTCCTCCCAATCTCTTAAAATATTTTTCCATATAAAAATACACAAAATAAGAAACGATTAACATTGTGCTAACACATATTAATTACTAAAATGGGTGGAAGATGGTTAAGATATTGCTCCCTAAAGTACAAAATAGTGGATGAAGTAAATATATATAGTAAGATGCTTCACCTAAAGCGGCAAAAAAAATGAAATAAACATAGGTAGTTTAAGTTTTTGATAGTAACCAATAGCGATATAATCCGTATGATAAACAACTTCAAATAGTCCGATAAGATTAATTAGTACAACTTTCCAGGTATGAAAATCTTGTGTTATAATCATCGTTCATCAAAAATGGTAAGCTATAAAAGCGGATAGATTCTGAAACCTACGTGTTTTGTCGAGCATATCACCTTAAAAATACTTTTTTTGAGCGTCGGCACTTAAATGTACTTTGCCGTATGAAGAAGGCTCTCCCCAAATATTATCTTTCCACCACATCCCATCTTGTATCCACCAAACACGAGGGTCTCTGAATTTATCGGCTACTTCATCAAATTTCTCTTCCGACCATCCAACGTATTCAAGCCAACGGTATAAATCTTTTGACTTTATGGGATCCATCTTTTTAATTATTTCAATTCCTTCCTGTCTTGTCATTAAACCGGCACGAATATCTTTACATACGTGGTCAGAAGCCCTCCCGTAGCCAAATTTAATGAACTTCATGTAATCGTGTATGCCATTTTCGTGCATGTCGTCAAGGTTAGACATTAACCTGTAAGTTCTTTCAAAAGGCTCTTCTGCTTCAAGAAAACCGTACTCGCTTTGCATTAATTTTCCGTGCTCGTTGGCTTCCCATTTAAAAAAATTTGAGATATAAATTCCTCTCACACCAACTTTTTCAATCTGCTCATCTTGCGGATACATCCAAGGAATAAGCTCTTTTTTTTCTAATTGTTCGTTATAGTTTGGTGCTTGTTTTATAAAATCGCCCCATTCATATCCACGCAAACAATGCTCATGTCTGTAACGATATGTAAACTCAACTAAATCATTGTACGAATGCATTCCGCCTAAGTCCATAAATCCGTGTTCGCCCCATATCATAAGCGGAATATTTTGTTCAACCGCAACTCTTATGGGATAAGTGAAAATACCTGCATGCCCATGCCAGTTCATATCACCCATGATTTGCATTCCCAGGCGATTCATTTTTTTCAATACTTCAATAGAAGGTGTGAAAAAAACATGATCAACACCAAATGCTTCACGCATATGAAGCAGGTTTTTCATGCCGGTTGGTGTGTAGTTATTTCCGTGATAGGTTACAAGAAGTGGGTTGAGCTTATAAACTGTTTTTATGATGTGAATTTGAAAATAACTGTCTTTTCCACCGCTTACCGGAATAATACAATCGTAATTACTTCCATCTTTATTTCTGTAGTCTTCAATTAATCGTTCAAACATTAATTTTCGTCTTGCCCAATCTATATCAACTCTTTGAGAAGCAGATCTGCACCCCGAACATATTCCAGTTTCGTCAAAGGCAAGCGGCACCCCAGAACTTCCAGGATAAACACATTTTACGCAATAGTTCATTTTGGTTTTTCTTCCCACTGATATTGTATGTTTGTTATCTGACATTGATGCCATTTTGTTTCAATAATTGTTTTGCACGAGAATAACTTCTTTCTGTGAAATGAAAAATATTTCCGGCAGCTATCCCTGATACTTTTGTTTGTTTTGCTAAATCAACAAAATCGTAAAAATCTCCGGCTCCGCCACAAGCAATTACTGGTAGTCCTGTGCTTTCTACCACCATTCCAATGTTTTCAATGTCGTAACCATTTGCCATTCCATCTTTTTCAATAGTATTTAAAAATAATTCTCCGGCACCTTGTTTTTCACATTCTTTTATCCAGTCGGTTAGCAAAATCCCTGTATTTATACTACCAAATTTACTAAAAATAATTGGTTTGCCTTCTGCCATTTTATAGTCAATCGAAAGTACTACAGCTTGTGCCCCATACTTTAAAGAAGCTTCTTTAATCAGTCCCGGATTTTCTATTGCTCCGGTATTGAGCGTAATTTTATCGGCTCCGTTTTTTATTAAAAAATCAATTTGCTCTAGGGTTCTTATACCACCGCCTAAGCAAAGTGGCATAAAACAAACTCCGGAAATCAACGTCATCATTTCTTGTAAATTGGAATAAGATTCAACACGATGATCATTTCTTCCCAAATCATAAGATGTTTCGCGACTAATATCAATGTAAATTAATTCATCTACATTCCATTCATTATAACGTTGAGCTTCGTTTACAATGTTACCGATAATTTGATGATAGTTAAATTTTTCGCTTCTAACAATTAAGCCGTTTTTAATAAATAGAGCAGGAATAAGTCTGGTTTTCAGCATAACTCAACATAATTCTTTAGTATTTGCAATCCACTTTTCTGACTTTTCTCAGGATGAAACTGACACCCAAAAATATTTTTTTGATTTATCATCACATCAAAAGTAGCCCCGTATGTAGTAGTAGCTAATACTTGTTCTTTTTTTTCAGCGAAGCAAGCATAGCTATGCACAAAATAATAAATATTATCTGCAGGCGTGATATTCTTTAAAAGAATATTTGACTCGGTGGGACTTATTTCATTCCAACCCATATGAGGAACGGATAAATTTTGTGTGATTTTTTTTAAACTTTTCACCTCTCCATCAATCCAATTCAATCCGTCAAACAAACCATTTTCATCACTGCGCGAAAAAAAAAGTTGCATCCCTAAACACAAACCCAAAATGGGCTTTTCTTTTGTTAGAACTTCGGTATATAATTCATCTACAAACCCTCTGGTTTTTAAATTTTGCATAGCGGCTCCAAATGCGCCTACTCCAGGTAAAATAAACTTATCATAATTTTTTAAATCAGATGCTTTATCAATTAAACTGCTTTCGTATCCAACAAACTTTAATGCATTTTGTACAGAAGTGAGGTTGCCGATTCCGTAATTTATTATTGCAATTTTACCACTCATACATTCTAGGTACTTGTTAATTTTTTGTTTTTTTTTTCTGTAATTGAAATGTATATTTTATTTCAGCTAATTTCCAATCTTCTTCAATATCTATGTCTTGCACTTCTAATTCAGGCATTTCAATGCCAATAGTTTTATCGGCAAAGAGTTTTTTGCTTTGTAGAAAATCCGACACATTAAAGAAATAAAATTGTCCTGCATCATGAAAAGAGGGCGGTAAATCCTGTGAACGAGAATTTAGATGTTCAGGCCAATTTAGTTTTATAAACTCACCTTCTGTTTTAAGCGATCTGAGAATTGGGGAACTAAATTTCACAATGGGTATAACAGATGATGCATTTTTTGAAGCCAGTTTTTCAAACGCGTCTTTTAATTTATCAGAAGTAACAAACGGCGCGGTAGGATAGAGGCAACAGGCATATTTAAATTCGGCACCTTTTTTTTTGTATTCATTTAAAACTTCTACAAGTACATCGGTCGTGGTAGAAAAATCGTCAGCATTTTTTTTGGAACGTAAAAAAGGAACTTTTGCCCCACATTTTATAGCTATTGCCATTATTTCATCATCATCAGTTGAAACCATTACTTCGTCAAAACATTTTGATGCTAAAGCGGCCTCAATGGAATATTGAATAATTGGTTTTCCTAAAAAAAACTTGATATTTTTTTTAGGGATTCGTTTACTTCCACCACGGGCAGTAATTATTGCTATAGCTCTCATAGTATATTACTAGTAATAATATTTTCTTTTTTTAGGGCAGTACCCTTTTTTAAATCTATTTTAGCTTTGCAGCCAATAACAGATTCAAAATACTTGGGTGCTAAACCATCCCCGGGGCGTATTATTTTTAAATTTTTTTTGGTAAAGTATTCTCCTGCTTTAATATCTTCAAATACATAAATAGAGCGTTTAAAAAATAAACTTTTTTCTTCTGCCGCTTGTATTCCGTACTGAATATTTCCTAAAGATAAAAAGGCGCGTTCAGTTTCTGATACCAATAGTTTTAATTCTTCAGGTTCTAAAGAAAAAGCACTATCAACACCTCCGTCTGAACGACGTAATGTAAAATGCTTTTCGATTACCCGTGCTCCTAACGCTACGGCAGCGATAGATGTACCTACCCCCATGGTGTGGTCTGATAAACCTATTAGGCATTGATATTTAGATATCATATCGGGGATGGTTAACAGGTTGGTGTTTTCTGGGCTTGCTGGATATGTACTGGTACATTTCAATAAAATAATGTTTTTGCAGCCAGCTTTTTTCAAAACAGCCACACTCTCTTCGATATCTTGCAAAGTACTTATGCCGGTAGAAACTATAACGGGCTTGCCTGTGGCAGCAACTTTTTTAAGTAATGGATGATGTGTGTTTTCGAACGATGCAATTTTGTAGGCGGGTACATTTAATGATTCTAAAAAATCTACAGCGGTTTCATCAAAAGGAGAACTAAAGACTTCCATGCCTTTTTCTTTTGCTCGCTCAAAAATAGGTTTGTGCCATTCCCAAGGGGTGTATGCTTGTTTGTAAAGATCATGTAACTCTTTTCCATCCCATAATGAATTTTTGTCATTAATTGTATAAACACCTTTCATGGTAATAGTATCTGCTGTATATGTTTGTAATTTTAAGGCATGTGCCCCAGCAGCAGCAGCAGCGTCTACAATTTGAAATGCGCGTTCTAATGATTGGTTATGATTTCCACTCATTTCAGCAATAATAAAAGGTTTATGATTATTGCCTATTGTACAGTTCCCTATTTTTAATTCGTACATGATTTTAGAGAATATATTTTTTGTAAAGTTTATAACTATTATATCCTTGCTTTTTTACAAACCCTTCATTTGTAAATCCTGCTTTTGTAAAGATTGTTAACGAAGCAATATTTGTTTCTTTTACATAGGCTATAATTGTTTCATTTTTGTATTTAGACAAATAATCATTGGTTGATTTACACAGCATTTGTATTCCTAATGATTTACCTCTATGTTGCTTATCAACAGAAATTCCAATAACTGTTTCATTATTACTTTTATCTATTCTAACCTGCCCTGCTGCTTCGCCACCATATAAGAATAAATACATAGAACAACAACTAGATTTTAACTTTGATAAGAACCAATTTTTGTGATTTTCTAAAGATATTTTATCGGAAGAAAATGAATTATTTCTTACTTCATCGTCATTAGCCCATTCATAATACTGAATTAAATCATTCTCATTAGCCATCCTATAAGCAAGCTCATTCAAAAAACAAGAATGAATAAGCACATCGTAGTTCTTACCGTTAACTAAAATGTGGTTTTTTAATCGAGCTTCTTCAACAAGCCCACATTGAAGTAATGCATCGTATAAATGTGGACGCAAATCATAAGCGTAGGTATAAATTTTTGTAAAGTGTAGTTGTTCTTTAGCAATTTCTTTTAGTATTTTTAAATAATTGCCCCAATCACTTATAAATTGGCCTTTGTCAATATTCCTTTTTGTATCAGTTATAAAAGATATTTCTGCGTTTTTACTTTCCCAATCAATATGCACTAAACCGCCATAACCAATTAATACATCGCCCTTTAAAAAACTAAAAAGTAATTGCTGTGGTTTTTCTTGCTTAAATAAATCAGCAATAACAGTTGCAAAATAATTTTCTTGCTGTTCTTTTGTTAGTGGTTGTTTTTGGCGCAAAATATCTATCTGTTCGTTGCGCCATTGCATAATGGAGTATTTATCTTCATCCCTTATGGGTACAAGGCAATAATTTCCAAAAAGGAATTTATTTTGTGGGAGAATTTTGTAGGCTCTATCCATTTATATCAAAACTTTATGGATACTAATAGTTGTTGTTTGATTATCCTATTTGCTTTGTTGTTTAATCATTTCTTGTAATTGAACTACGCTTAGCCATTCTGTATTTTGTCCGGATGTGTAATGAAACCCTTCTTTTACCTTTGTTGCTTTAAATTCTTTAATATAATCACTTGTTTCCCAAATAGGTAATTGTGGCAAAATGGCATAATATCTACCAATATCGTAAGTTGTGTATGAATCAGATTCAGTTATCATTTCTTCATGAATTTTTTCTCCTGGCCTTATCCCAATAATTTTTTGCGTACAATTAGCATCTATTGCAGTTGCCAAATCGGTAATTTTAAAAGAAGGTATCTTAGGTACAAATATTTCTCCTCCCCAGGCATTATTAAGTGCGTATAAAACCAAATTGGCACCTTCTTCGAGGGTAATATTAAATCGTGTCATTCGAGAATCTGTAATTGGCAATGTACCTTCTTTTGCTTTTGAAAGAAAAAAAGGAATTACTGAACCGTTAGACCCCATTACATTTCCGTAACGTACCACAGAAAATTTAATATCGTGATTGCCTTTGATATTATTGGCAGCAACAAAAAGTTTATCAGAGCATAGTTTAGTAGCGCCATATAAATTTATAGGCGCACATGCTTTATCGGTTGATAAGGCAACTACTTTTTTCACCCCCATTGTAATAGCTGCGTTAACTACATTTTCGGCACCCAAAACATTAGTTTTTACGCATTCCATTGGATTATACTCTGCAATAGGCACATGTTTCATAGCAGCAGCATGTATTACAAAATCAATGCCCTCAAAAGCCCTTACAAGTCTATCGTAATCTCTTATATCTCCAATGAAGTACCTAATGGCAGGATATTTGGAAGTTGGATATTCCTGAGCCATTTGATATTGCTTTTGCTCATCTCGCGAAAAAATAACAAGCCTTTTTATATCAGGCCATTTTTGTAAAATAGTTTTTGTTAACTCTTTACCCAAAGATCCTGTACCTCCTGTAATAAGAATGGAAAAACTCATAATTCAGCTTAGTTTGATACAAAAATACTAAAAAGAATCTCTTAAATAATTTTCAGTTCAACTTTAATTTAAAGCTAAACTTTCAATTTTGCCTTGCAGACTATTTCTACTTCACTAATCTAAACTCAGCCCTTCTATTTAGTTTGTATTCATCCTCTGTACATGGTACACCATCGGCACATTTATTTACAGGGTCTTTTTCACCAAACCAATCAACTTGTTTTACACGTTTTACATTAAACCCTTTTTGCTTTAAATATTTTATAACTGCTTTAGCACGTCTTTCTGATAGTATTTGGTTGTATGCCGCAGAGCCTCTAGAGTCACAAAAAGCGGATATTTCAATTATAGCATCAGGATGGGTGTTTAAGGTTTTAATGTTTTGTTCAATAGCTTGTGTAGCTAATTCATCTAAGGTTGATTCATTAAAATTGAAATAAACAGGCTCTAAACCAAATGTATTGGTGGCTAATTGTACCGGTTTAGTTACAACAACTATATTTTTTTCATAACTTAAAAAAGTGTTGTCGTTTTTCTGAACTTCTACACGTACTTTATAATTTCCTTCTTTCGAAAAATTATAACTTGGGTTATTGGCATGTGTTTGTAAAATAGAGTCATTTACGCCCCAGTTATAAGTTTTAATATCTGATTGAGGAACTTTTGTAGATTGTACCGCGAAACTTAATGGTTGGTTTACATAAATGGTATCAGGTGCTGTAAAGCTTATCATACCTGGTATATCGCTCGCATATGTTTCAAACGGAGCGCGTAAAAAGGTTATTTCATAAATATCCATATCGCCATAACCACCGGCTCTTGAAGATGATAAATAGCCGTGTGTTTCGGTGGCATTAATAATCATATAAATATCATCTCCGGCACTATTAAATGGCAAATTCATATTTTCCGGCGCACTCCAAGTAGTTCCATTAAAGCTAGTTTTAAAAATATCGTACCCGCCAAAACCTTTATGTCCTTTTGACGAGAAGTATAATGTTTTCCCATCTTCACTAATTAACGGACTTCCTTCGTCATCTTTTGTATTAATAATGTCTCCTAAATTAACGGCTTGTGCCCATTTACCATCAGCTTGTTTTTCAGCTTTATATAAATCTAATTTACCTTCGCCTCCGTTTCTTTCACTCGAAAAATAAATGGTTTTACCATCATTGCTCATGCTGATGTGATTTTGATATATATCAGCATTAATGCTTGTATCTAATGCTTTTGGAGCGCTCCAAGTATTGTTTTGTAAGTCAGATTCATAAATTTTGTTTTTGCGGTAGCTGTAAAATTTATTCCCATTATAAGAAATTGATATTACAGATTCATGGTCTTTGGTTGTGTTGGGTACATCCTTAACATCTTTATCAGTTAAGGCAAAAGGATGCGCATCTTTAAACTCTCCATCTTTATTTTTACGAGCAATAAACATATCTTCAAAGTAGCCATCATCTTTATCATCTACTCCTGTTTTCGGAAAATCTTTACGTCTTGAGGTAAACATTAAAATAGTTTCATCTTTGTTTACAACGGGTACGTACTCAGGAAATATAGTGTTTACACCACCCCCTACATTTATAATACGTATTTGTTTATGTCTTGCCGCTGTCGGGTTTTTTTCGGCATACTCGCAATCAGCTATACTTTGGTTAATGCGAGTCTTTAAGGTTGTTCCCTCTTCATCATCCTCTATAAATTTAAATGTGCGGTTATAATAGTTTATAGCTTTAGGATACTGCTCGGTATACTGATAATACTGGGCTAAACCATATATTATTTCTGATGCTGTATCTTTTTTTGAAATGTGTTCGGCGCGTAAAAGAAATTTTCCACCCTCGCCCGGGTTATGTAAATAGTTGGTTTGTAATAAACCATATTCAAAATTAGCTTCGTAATTATTGCTATCTGTTTTTAATTTTTGCTGGTACTGTTGAGCTGCATGTTCATAATCTTTTTTTGTTGCGTAATTTTCTGCTCTACGGATGCTGCCACCTTTTGTTTGAGCTGAAATGTTAAAAGTGATGAATAATAAAAAAAGTAGACTTAATTTTTGCATAACAATTTATAAATGAGAATGCTAATTTAATATTTTTAAACAAAAAAAGCCGTCGTTTAGTAAAACGACGGCTTTTTTCTCTAAAAGAAAAGTCTATTTATGTGTTTTTTCGCTTGATACAGTTAATTTTTTACGACCACGTTTGCGACGTGCTGCAAGCAATTTACGGCCATTAGGCGTGCTCATACGTAATGTAAACCCATGTTTATTAATCCTTTTACGTCTTGATGGTTGGAATGTGCGTTTCATATTGTATTATCTAAAAAATGAGGTGCAAATATATCTATTTTTTTGGAATAGAAAAAAATTATTTTCCTCTTCCTTGAAAAACTATCAAAATAGTGTAAATTATTATTTTAATATCAACTAAAAGGCTCATATTTTCGGCATAAAGCAGGTCATATTTAAGGCGTTTTATCATTTCATCTACATTTTCGGCATAACCAAATTTTACTTGCCCCCACGAGGTTATACCTGGTCGTACACGATGTAAATGCTTATAATGAGGCGCTTTTTCTATTATTTTATCGGCAAAAAATTTACGCTCAGGGCGGGGGCCAACTATGCTCATTTGGCCAATTAACACATTAAAAAATTGAGGAAACTCGTCTAAACGGGTTTTCCGTAAAAACAACCCAAAGGATGTAATACGAGGGTCATTTTCGCTAGATAGGGCAGGGCCATGCTTTTCGGCATCAATAAACATGCTTCTGTACTTAATAATCCTAAAAGGCTTTCCATGTAAGCCTAATCGCTCTTGCGAAAAAAATATAGACCCTTTAGAACTTAGTTTAACCATAATGGCCAATAAAACAAATAACCAACTAAAAGCAATTAACACAAAAAATGAAAATAAAACATCGAAAATACGTTTAGCATTAATTTGCCAACGTGGTGCTATTTCGCGGTTTAACTCTATTAAAGGAGCCTGTATAACTGATGTAAATTTTACCGAGCCGGCTAAAATATCATAAACACCCGGAATTAGTTTTATACGTATATCTACATCAATAGTGTCATTTAATATTTGTTGTATATAGTTATGCTCGCTCGACTCAAGGGCAATAATAATTTCATCAATATTATATTTCTTAATAACAGCTACTAAATCAGATAATTCACCCAAATGGGGTACTTTCTCAATTAATTTTTCTGAGAAACCATTACGTTCATCAATGTGAATAAACCCTGTAAACAAATTTCCATTACCCTCTTTTAAGTTTTGAATTTCGTTAAAAATATTCCAAGCATTTTCATTACTACCAATAATAAGTGTTTTAAAACCAATTTTTCTTTTTTGAATTTTATGATTGGTAGCACTTGATAGTATAAACCGTGGAATTGCAGTTAAAAAAAACTGAAGCGAAAAAAGTACGGCAAACGATTTATAGTAATTTTTATATGATTGTATATTATCATCTAACAACAACACAAAAAACAAAATAAGCACGCCTAATAAAGTTGTGTAAAGTGTTTGTATAAACTCAATAAGCCTAGAGCGACGGTAGGGTTCGTGATAGGTGCCTTGTAAATAATATACTACTACCCAACAAACAGGTATAAAAATAGAGCCAATGTAAAACCTTTTGTTGCTAAACAAATGCTGGTACCATTCCCACTCATGCTCTATATATATTTTACGATAACTAAAAAATAAAACCCAAGCTAATACTGCTGCAAAAAAATCGCAGAGAAAATACTTTATGGCTTGGTTTTTTTTATTCATCTATTTATGGAGCAGCAGTAATAATTTTTATATTATCAATAAGGGCTTGGTCATTAGGGTTACCATCATACGAGGCCACAAAATATATAATATAACCCGTTTGAGATCGTAAACTACTTACTTGTTCAGTTAAATTCAAATAAGTTTTTGCCCAATAATTCTTTGGATAAATCCCCCCGCAATCAGTTTGGGTAACCCCACCATCTCCTGAAATGTAAACCTGAATAATTACGTTGCTTTGATAATTAAGCTCCATATAAACCCCAACTCCACCAGATGGAAGGCCAATATAAGGTGGCTTTGACTGTACAGAGGCATAAGAACAACAAGTAGAATCATTTGGTCGTAAGGCAAGGCAAGAACCTTTCCCTCCATAACCCGGACTATAAATTGTTGCCGTTTCTGGGTGCCCTGTATAACTTGTTGCTATACTTCCGCAAGCAGTACCACCACAACTATCGTTCTCAAAATTCATTAACCAATCAAATTGTGCTGTACTAAAGTACTCAAATACGGGTGTAACATGGGTAACTTGCCCTGGCACAACATTAATTAAGGTATCGCAGCCTTTCATTACTTCATAATCTGCACGTAAAAGGTCTACTCCGTTCATCCTTACCACACCTCTAATTATAAAGCTGGTGGGTCCACTAGTTAAAACAGGTATTTTAGCTCCTATGGGATAGGTGCCATAGGTTTGCCCGTTGGCATACACCAGCATATCGGTAAAGTTTTGATTACTAGTACCTTGGTTGGCTTCAACCTTTAACTTAACTTTGTATGAATCAATTTGTATATAAGACGGTATTTGCACATGGAGGTCTTTAGAACATCCCCAAAAAAGAAAAAATACCGTTAAAAACGTAAATAGTTTTTTAATCATCGTTATATGGCTTAAGTAACGCAAAAGAGGTTTAGTTATTATATATGTTTAAAAATGAATAAAAAAATAAGTTTATTGAGCATTCCAGCCGCCATCAACAGGTATAGCGGTACCTGTAAGGGTGTTAGCGATATCGCTGGCTAAAAAAACAGCAAGCTTACCTAAAGACTCTACACTTACAAATTCCTTAACAGCCTGTTTTTGCAGCATTATTTTACTTATGACCTCACTTTCTGGTATGTTATGAGTTTTTGCCTGGTCGGCAATTTGTTTTTCAACCAAAGGGGTTTTTACATAACCGGGGCAAATAGCATTTGCTGTAATATTAAATGGAGCACCTTCTAAGGCAATGGTTTTAGTAAAGCCAACCAAACCGTGTTTAGCCGACACATAAGCACTCTTAAACTCACTAGCAACTAAACCATGTGCTGATGCTATATTTATTATGCGCCCAAATTTTTGCTCTTTCATCTTTTTCCAAACGTGTCTGGTTGTATGAAAAGCTGATGTTAGGTTAATGGCAATAATAGCATTCCATTTTTCTTCCGGAAAATCCTCAACCGGAGACACAAACTGTATTCCTGCATTGTTTACAAGCACATCAACGGCACCAAAAGTACTTATAGCTTGTTCAATCATTGCTTTAATTTCTTCGGGTTTTAACATATTGGCAGGCGAGTACATGGTTTTAATGCTATATTCTTTACCAATATTTTCTGCAATTTTAGGTCCATCAGGTTCTAAGCCATTAAAAACAATATTATATTTTTCTTTGGCAAACTCTTTTGCAATGCCTAAACCAATTCCACTAGTGCTGCCTGTAATTAAAACGGTTTTCATATTTATATCTAATTCAGAGATTATAGAGTCCCAAAAATAAGTAAAAACTTAGTTCTCCTACCTTAATTATTCCTAATAAAAACCTCTATTGTATTAAGATTTTTTATTATACTTTTGCCACACTAAACAAAAAATCATTAAAGAATGAATAGAATAACTACGTTATCATTATCGGCAGTATTTATATCTGCATCATTATTTGCCCAAACTCAAATTACAAATGGCGGGTTTGAAAATTGGGGAAATGCAAGCCCCGGAAATGCAAATGAACCAACTAATTGGTACTCTAATAAATCGGGGTCTAATACGGCTCAATTAGGGCCACAAACTTGTTTTAAAAACACCAATACAGTGCATACTGGTACAGCTTGTGTTTCGGTTACTACAGAGTCATTAAATTTAGGTTTCTCAACTGAAATTGTTAATGGTAATGTTACTACAGGAGTTGTAAACGCACCATCTACCAGCAAAGCAGATGGTTATATTGGTACGATTAATTATAGCACAGGAAGTGATAGCCTTAGACGTATGTCTTTTACCGGAAGACCAGATAGTATAGTTGGTTGGTATCAATATACATCAGGTGGTGCAGGTGAAAAACCTAAAATGAGAGCTATTTTACATACAGGTTCTTATTTTGATCCTGAAACCCCTACAACTTATCACCCCGATCCAACGGCTCGTAAAATTGCAGATGCATTGTTTGTGGGTTCAACATCAAATGTAAGCACTTGGACTCGTTTTTCTGTGCCGTTTGTTTATGCAAATGCAAACAACCCTGCGTACATTATGATAAATATTACCTCATCAGATAATCAACTAACAACTGTTTCAGGTAGTACTTTTATGTTAGACGATATTGCTGTTGTATATAACTCAGCAGGAATTAATCAGTTAAATAAAGAAGAAAGTATACGTACATTTTTTTATGATAAAATGTTATATGTAGATTTTATGAACCGTCATGAAGGACAATCTACTCTTAATATATATGACCTTACTGGCAAAATAGTTATGTCTCAAAAAATGGATAACAACCGAATTAACTCGGCAAATCTTGCAAATTTTAACTCAGGTTTATATATTTATAGTTTGGTTGGCGATGGGTATCAAAAATCAGGTAAAATAGTAGTTGAATAATATTTTTTTTATAAATATCCCTCTTGTATTATTTACAAGGGGGATTTTTGTTATATGAATTTTAAGCAGGTAATTTTTAAAATAGTATTAGTCTTTTTGACTACTCATTGTTTTGCTCAGCAAACCGGCATCTTAAAAGGTGTTGTAAAAGATGGTAGTACAAAAGAAACTTTACCTGGTGCCACTATACAACAATGTGCCAATTTGGCTAAGGGTACGGCAACCGATATCGATGGAGTTTACTCTTTAGTGCTTGATACAGGATATCAAAAATTGGTTTGTAGTTTTATTGGATTACAAAGCGATACATTTATAGTTCATATTGTTGGCAACAGCATTATTGAAAAAAATATTTTATTAACTCCTGAAAGTAAAATATTAAGCACCATTGTAGTATCTTCTGGCAAATTCGATCAAAAAATAGAAGAGCTAACTATTTCAATGGAAGTTCTGAAGCCTAAATTAATTACTAATAAAAATACAACTAGTATAGAAACCGCTTTAGAGCAAGTACCGGGTGTAAGCATTATTGATAATGACCCACAGATACGAGGTGGGAGTGGTTTCACGTTTGGTGTAGGAAGTCGTGTAGCAGTTATGATTGATGGCATACCCATGTTAAGTGGTGATGCCGGACGTCCTGAATGGAATTATATGCCTGTTGAAAACCTGGAGCAAGTAGAGGTTATAAAAGGTGCTTCATCTGTTTTGTATGGTTCATCAGCACTAAATGGAGTAATTAACTTACGTACTTCGTACCCGCGCAGTACACCAAAAACGGTTATTAATTATTCAGCAGGAGACTATAGCTTACCTCAATCTCCGGCAGATAATTGGTATAATAAATCTATACCGGGGTTTAGTAATTTAAACTTTTACCATTCACGGATTATAAAAAATAATTTAGATTTAGTTGTAGGAGGTAATTTTAATATAGACCAAGGATATATAGGCCCGCCGCCGCCGGCAAAGTATATACCAATGGATATTAAGGTTAACGATTTAAAAATGGATAGCAATGCTACTGTGCCTACTTATACTAACCAAGATATGTTAAAGGTAAGAGGTAGAGTTAATTTTAACCTGCGTTATCGTAGCAAAAAAATACAGGGTTTAAATTTTGGTGTAAACGGCAACGGTATGTTAAATAAAACCAATATGGTGTTAGCTTGGTTAAATGATTCTGCCGGACTTTATAAGGGCTACCCTGGTGCCGTTTTTATGCAAAATCAAACTATTTTTAATATAGACCCTTTTATAAAATATAGCCCCGGAAACGGCATTAGTCATAGCCTTAATACAAGGATATTTCATACAGATAATGTAATTAGTAATAATCAATCAAATAACGGAACATCTTACTATGCCGAGTATCAATTACAACGTAAGTTTAAAAGCAGCGGTTTAATATTTACGGGTGGCTTAGTTAATAATTTATCTTATTCTTATTCTAAGCTGTATGCTAGTGAGGGCACACCCAATAATCATATACATAACTTAGCTGGTTATGCTCAGTTCGATAAAAAGTTTTGGGATATTTTGACCCTATCGGGTGGTTTTAGATACGAGTATTTTAAAATGAATAAACAACAAGATGTTGAAGCACCAATTTTTAGAGGTGGCGCTAATCTGCAAGTATTAAAAGCAACTTTTATAAGAGCATCTTACGGACAAGGGTTTAGATATCCTACTATTACCGAAAGATATATTCAAACCAAGGCAGGTATGTTTGGTGTGTTTCCTAATCCTGATTTAAAACCCGAACAAAGTCAGAGTTTTGAAGCCGGGGTTAAGCAAGGATTTAGAATTGGGAATTTTAGAGGATTTATTGATGCTACAGGCTTTTATCAAACGTACCAAAACACCATTGAGTTTTTATTTGGTGTGTGGGATCCACATGTTTCTTTAGTTGGCTTTAAGTTTGTAAATACGGGTAATTCAAGAGTTAGAGGGCTTGATTTTTCTGTTGCAGCAAGCACCCCCGAGACAAATAAAAAATTTGGTGTTACAGCATTAATAGGTTACACCTATGTTGACCCCGTAACACTAACCCCTAATTATGTTTATACACACGATTCTTCTAAAGTACTAAATCCAGCTAATAACAATGCACTTACCTATAAGCGTACCAGTATGGACACTACTAACCATGTTTTAAAATATCGCTATAAACATATGATAAAAGCTGATGTTGAGTTTAAAATATACAAATTTGGTTTAGGAATAAGTTATCGTTACTATAGTAAAATGCAAAATGTTGATAGTGCTTTTGCTTCTTTAGAAGTGGCAACTAAAGTACTGAGTCAATATATATATCCTATAAAAGGGCTAAGTTTTTGGCAAGGACATAGCGGCTATCATATTTTTGACGCAAGGCTTAATTATAAAATAACCCCAAGACAACGTATTTCATTAGTGTGTAATAATTTATTTAACGTGGCATATATGTTGCGCCCTATGAAAATTGAACCGCCACGTACTACTGCTATACAATATATTTATGAGTTTTAGAAAACTAAAACTTAAATCCTAACCCAATCTGTAGAAAAGAACTTTTTATGTATAGCGATGTGGGTGTAAAGTTTTCATGCACTAAAAAACGTGCTAAACCTTGCATATAACTTATTT
>DATHOW010000289.1:0-9442 GCA_035484495.1 Bacteroidia bacterium
TTACTATCCTCGCAATTACGGTTAGGTCTGAAAGGAGTTTGATGCCCATAGCAACGCAGTGCCAATTGAAGTTTAGGGGTGTTTTTTAGCGAATCTAAAAACTCGCCCATTAATTTTTTAGATACATCTATTTTAGTACCGTTGCCCCATCTGCCATACATGCTAAAGGAGTCGTCAAAAATAAATAGTATGCGGGTGGTAGAATTGGCATCGTATTTTTTTGGCGCAGCAAAATTTGTGCTGCCTTGCTCATACGATTGTGCCTGTAAAGTAATGCAACACAAAAGTATAAAACATAGAAGGGCTATTTTCGGCAGAAACTTCAAAGTGTGGCAAAAGTAAGTGCTGTAAAACGTTTTCTGCAAAAGAATTATTAAAACATTTCAAAAGAGAATTTAAGCCCTATTTATTTGCTTATCTAAAAAAACTATATTTGTCTCTCAATTTTTAGAAATAATTATGGCTAAACAAAAACCCAACTCAGATTTATTTATACCAACCATAAAACCGTACACGCTTTTTCCGTTTAGTAAACCTATTATTCCCTACATTATTTTAGGTCTAATTGGCTTTATTTTTTACATAAACACCATAAAAAACGAATTTGCGCTGGATGATGGCATCGTTATTCATAAAAACGAGTACGTAATGGAAGGTTTTGGTGGCATAGATAGTATTATGAAGAGAGACGCCTATCATAGTTTCTATAAACAAATGAATGCTAAAGCTCAGTTGGCTGGTGGTCGTTATCGTCCTTTATCTATTGTGAGTTTTGCAATAGAACAAGAGTTTATTGGCAAATATCCTGATGGGCATTTACCCCCGGCTAATTGTTGGGATGAAAATTTGAACGGGAAGCCCGATGCCGATGAGGATATAAATAAAGACGGCTTATATAATGATAATGATTGTTTAACCAAAGGCTGTATGCTACGGCACTTTAACAACGTAATATTTTACGTGCTCTGTATATTGCTGATATACGCCATGTTTAAAAACCACCTATTTAGCAAGTACCCCGATATGGCTTTTGTGGCTGCCTTGCTCTTCTGTATACATCCCATACATACAGAGGTTGTTGCAAATATGAAGAGTAGAGATGAGATTTTTTCGATGATATTTATATGCCTCACCTTTATAAGTGTATTTAAATATGTTGAAACAAAGCAAACAAAGCACTTGGTGTGGAGTGGCGTAAACTTTTTCTTATCGCTTTTATCAAAAGAGTATGCGGTAACTTTAGCCTTAGTTATACCGGCTACACTTTATTTATTAACCGATAATTTTTCTTTCAGTAAAAACTTCAAACTGTTTTTGGCATTAGGTGCTGCTTTGGTTATTTATTTTATGATAAGGTTCTCTATAGTAGTAGCTAAAACAGGCATACCGGATACCGAGCTTTTAAATAATCCTTATTTATTAGCGCGTGGCGACCAAATGAAAGCTACCAAGGTTTTTGTGTGGTTAAAATATTTTATACTGCTTTTCTTCCCTTATGTATTGAGTTCAGATTATTCGTACAACAGTATTCCGTATCGCCATTTTACAAGCCCTGAGGTGTGGTTATCGTTAGCTATTTATATCAGTCTTGCAGTTCTTACGTATAAGCTATACCGCAAAAAGCATCCAATGGCTTGGGGATTGATTTTCTTTTTTGCCAACTTTTTAATGATATGTAATTTGCTAATTGATATTGGTGCTACTATGGGCGAGCGTCTAATTTTTCACTCTTCGTTAGGTTGGGCTGTTTGTGTAGCCTGGGTTTTTACGGAAGAAGCCAGAAAAAAAATTACGTCAGTAAAAGTGCACAAAGCTATTTTATGGTCGGTGCTTATTATTTTAACTGTATTGTGCGGTATCAGAACGATAACTCGTAACGAAGTTTGGAAAAACGATATCACGCTTTTTACGCATGATGTAGATGTTATGCCAAACTCGGTACTTTGTTTAGGTAACGCAGGTGCACGTTGGATAGATTTATCGGAACGCCCGGAAAACAAAGCTCACGAAAAAGAATATTTAGATAAAGCTAGAGGTTATTTAAATCATGCTTTAGAGTTACATCCTAAATATGTAAATGGCTACCTGAATTTAGGATTAGCGTATTTTAAATTACGAGATTATAACAAAGCAGAAGAAACTTGGGGAACAGCTTATCGTTTATATCCAAGCAATCCATATTTGGTAAGTTACTATCGTGTGCTTTCAAACGTATATATACAGCAGGCATTTCAGGATGCTAAGGATAAAAAACTGCAAAACTCATTGTATTGGTTTGAGCGCGCATCGAAAATTTTCCCACAAGATCCTGAAATATGGTACAACCTAGGTGGTGCAGCGTTTTCTTTAGGCGATTATGCTAAAGCAGCAGGTGCATTTAATCAGTGTTTGAAAATAAACCCAAACCATGCGCAGGCTAAAGCCGGATTGGCAAATTGTCCGCAGGCACCCGTGTTGCCTTAACGCTTTAGCTGGTTTAAAACTTTTTTACTGCGGCTTTCGAGAGCCGGAATGCCGCAGTGTAAAAGACTTTCGGCACTATGGGTAACTTCTGTTTTTAATTCGGGATATTTTTTAGAAATATTGCCTAATACACTTAATGCAAAAACACGTACCGCAATGGGTTCTTTTATACTGTGTAAAAAAGCATAACTGATATCGTATAAAGTTCCGCAATATTTTTCGGGTATATCAACATCTGCCAACACACGCAGGCTGTTTCTTTTTATGGCGTGGTGTATGTTTTCTTCCCCCAGTTTTTTTATCATTTTGGCAAACCAGGGTTTTATTAAATTTTTATGAGCTTCTATACAATAAGACACAGGCCATGCCGCACGCTGCGCTATTCTGTATTCAGCAGTAAGCATAAGGGTAATTAATTCGGCAAACTTTTTTTTATCATCGCCTACATAGGCAACAATTTTTTGCATTTGGGTTTTAGAGTGTTCTTTTAAAAGGGCTTCTTTAATTTTCATAAAATAGTTTAAAGCGTGGCGTAAGCAATAGAGGCTACCGAAATGGTAGCATTTGTGTTTTCTTGCAATTTAAGTATACAGGCTTCGGTAGTGGCGCCTGTTGTTATAACATCATCAACTAATAAAATATTTTTATTCTGTATGGTTTCAGTATTTTGAAGTTGAAACGAAGTAGAAATGTTTTCTGCCCTCTCCTCACGAGTTTTGTGAGTTTGTGTTTCGGTAAATTTATTTTTAATAAGCACGTTTGTAACAACAGGAATATTTAAAGCCTCGCTTAAACCTTTGGCAAAATGCTCACTTTGGTTGTAGCCTCTTTTTTGCAATCTTTTTTTGTGAAGTGGCACAGGTATGATGTAATCGATATTTGAAAAAATGTCGCTTTTTTTTAAATCTTGTCCGTACCATTTTCCTAATAACTGAGCTACTTCGGGTTTGTTTTTATATTTTAACGCATGCATCATTTTTTGTACGCTTCCTTTTTTCTGAAAAAATAAAAAACTGCTGGCGGCTTTAATATCGGCTCTGCCAAAAAATATTCTCTCAATAGGATTCCCTTCTTGTAAATGATAATTTGTTTTTGGTAGGGTTAAATAACATTTATTGCAAATAAATTCCTCGTGCTTAAACAAGCTTTGTTGGCACCCGCTACAAACACGCGGATAAACAAGAGAGGCTATATCCAATAAAAAATCTTTTACCATAAAATTTTAAGACTTCAAATTAGCCATTTAGCGTATATTTGCAAAAATTTTTTATGAGCAATAATCGTGTTAGAGTTCGTTTTGCCCCTAGTCCTACGGGTGGTTTACATATGGGTGGTGTGCGCACCGCTTTGTTTAGTTATTTATTCGCCAAAAAACATGGCGGAGATTTTATTTTGCGCATTGAAGATACCGACCAAACACGTTATGTAAAAGGTGCTGAAGAATATATTATTGAATCGCTTAAATGGTGTGGTATAGAGCCTAACGAGGGTGTTGGTTTTGGTGATGGTCCGCATGCGCCATATCGCCAAAGTGAGCGTAAAGAATTAGGGATTTATAAAAAATATGCTGATAAATTAATTGAAAGCGGGCATGCGTATTATGCTTTTGACACTCCGGAAGAATTAGATGAAATGCGTAAGCGTTTAGAAGCTGCTAAAGTTGTAGCCCCACAATACAACGCAGTATCTCGTCAAAATATGCGTAACTCAACAACGCTTAGTGAGGATGAGGTTAAAAAATTATTAGCTGAAGGCACACCATATGTGGTACGTTTAAAAGTGCCACGTAATGAAGAAATTCGGTTCAATGATATTATACGTGGTTGGGTAGTTGTAAATTCATCTCAGGTAGATGATAAAGTGCTTTTAAAAAGTGACGGTATGCCAACTTATCATTTGGCGCATATTGTAGATGATATTGAAATGAAAATTTCTCACGCCGTACGTGGTGAAGAATGGTTGCCATCTGCACCTGCACATATTTTAATTTATCGTTATTTAGGTTTAGAAGAGCAAATGCCGAAACTAGCGCATCTCCCATTAATTTTAAAGCCTGATGGAAATGGAAAATTAAGTAAGCGCGATAAATCGGGCATCCCAATGTTTCCTTTAAACTGGTATGACGAGCGTACTAAAGAAAGTTATACCGGTTACCGCGAACATGGGTTTTTCCCCGAAGCGTTTATAAACATGCTGGCTATGTTGGGTTGGAATGCAGGAAATAACCAAGAAATTTATTCGAAAGAAGAATTAATAAATCTATTCTCATTTGAGCGTGTAAATAAAGCAGGTGCTAAGTTTGACCCGGAGAAAACAAAGTGGTTTAACCAACAGTATTTGCGTAAAAAATCGGACGAAGAATTAGCTGATTTATTTATGCCTGTGCTTAAGGAGCATAATATTATCGCAAGCAAACCTTTTGTAATTGGTTTTTGCCGATTAATAAAAGAGAAAGCTCATTTTGTAAATGAATTTTGGAATTTAGGCTCTTTCTTCTTTATTGCGCCAACTGTGTATGATGCTGAGGTGTTGAAAAAACGTTTAAATCCACAAACATTGGAATATATTAAAGAAGTAAGAACTTCATTTAACGCTATACAAAACTTTACCGCCGTTGAAACCGAACATGCTTTTAAAGCGGTTTCGGAAAGGCTAAATATACCAACCGGACAAGTAATGCAATTATTTAGAGTAGCCATTACGGGTGTTGGTGGTGGTCCGGCCCTTTTTGAAATGCTGGAGTTGTTTGGCAAAGAAGATTCTTTGAAGCGTTTAGACGCTGCTATTGCTAACTTTGAAAAACAAGGTTAAACATAAATTTATACTTTTATTTAAAATTAAGCGTTAAGCTATAATGAAAGTATGTTTTAAAATAACCTTTCTCTTTTTTGTTTTTTCTTCATTTGTTTCATTTGCACAAAATGTTACCATTAAGGGCATTGCGCCTACACATAAAGGAAAAGAAATTTCTGTTTATTTATACGATGATTTAATTACGCAATCGCAAACGCTACAATCTTCGGATACGGTTGATGCACGAGGTAATTTTGAACTGACCCTATCTATTAAAAGCACGCAGATAGCGCTTATTAAAACAGATAACCTAACAGGTACTATTTATGTTCAGCCAAATTTTATTTACGGAATTGTTTTCCCGGAAAAAGATAGCCTGCGATTTAATGCCGGTGGAACAGAGCAAAATGTAAACCTTATTATTAATGGAGATAGCACCGAACTTAATGCGCGCATTATAGATTTTAATAATTGCTTTGATGTTTTTTGGGAAAAAAATTATAAAGCCTTTGTATCTAAACAAATCCACCAAAAATTAGACTCTTTTCAGTTGCAGATAAACAAACGCTACGAAAAAGCGAAACTAAGTTATTTTAAAACCTATGTAGATTACACCTTTGCTACCATTAATGAAAACTCCGGAAGGCATCATAACTATTTGGCAAAACGCTATTTATTAGATAAGCCAATTGGCTATGGCAATTACGAATACATGAGTTTTTTTAATCAGTATTTTAAACAGTACGTACAAAGGCAAAGCAATTCTAAAAACGGAAATCTTATTATAGATGCCATTAACGAGCAAGGAGAGTACAAGCATCTAAATGAATTATTAAAAGGTGACCCAACATTAAAAAATGATACACTGCGCGAACTAGTTGTTTTGAAATCGATGTCTGATTTATATTTTACGCCACATTTTAAAAAAGAAAAAATAAAGCAGATAGTAGAACAGTTGCAGGGCTCAACAACTATTGCTGAGCATAAAACAATCGCTTTTGATGTTTTGCGTAATATTAATAATGTGCGTGTAGGGCAGTTAGCTCCAATTTTTTCACTTCCTAATATAAAGCACGATACCGTTTCGTTAAACGATTTTAAGGCTCGTTACACGTATCTTAACTTTTTTGCTACCTGGTGTACTGATTGCTTGCAAGAACTAAAAAAACAAGAGCAGCTTTTTAGAAAATACGGAGATAAAGTAATGTTTGTTTCGGTTTGTACAGACGATGATACGGTTGCTTTTAAAAACTTTATAAAGCAAAACCCTACCTATAAATGGACTTTTTTATATGGTGGTAAAAATAAAAAACTGGCAGATCAGTACAATATAAAAAGCTTACCTGTTTATTATTTTATTAGCCCGGATGGATATTTGCTGCAATCTCCGGCACTTAAGCCCGATGAGGGGATTGAATTTAAATTCAATCAAATTTTTAAAATGAAAAATGCGCCTAAGCCTAAACCAAATTAGGCCTTATGGTGCGTTTTGATATACTCTTCTAACTGAGTTTTTAAAATTTGCAGGTAGTTTTTTAAATCTGTTGTATTTATTTCTTTTTCAGGATGCTTGCCAATAGTCAAGGGTGTTTCATCTAAGTTTTTATACAATTCCGGATATTTTGTTTCAATAACCGTAGTTAGTTCGATGATGTTTTGCATTAATGCATTTAAATTTTTCATGCGGTTGCTTTTTATTAAACAACTAAACTAAATAAGATTTTCTAAATCTCGCAAATAATCTTGTTGTAAATCTTCATGTAAGGAATTGATAAGCGTGTTTATTTTTTTGAGCTGTTGCTCGTACATATTTACTATCAACTGACTTTTATGATAAGGGATGCCCGATTGTTTCAGTTTGCTGCAAAAGCAAATGAGTAAATCGGCACTTGTGGCTTTATCATTGATGTACTTACTGTATTTGGTAATGGAACGTAGTAATTTGCGTAAGCCCTTTTTAACGTAATATAAATTAGGCTGACTTTTCAACGTAGTTATATGTTCATCAATTTCAGCCTTTATTTCATTTGCAAAAGCTGTTTTATCATGGGCTTCAAATAACAGATAACTCAAAAACTCCTTATTGTCTTTTTTATACTTGGCAAGTGATGCACATAATTCTATTAATTCTTTATTGGGAATTTCCTGCAATTCTTTTTTTAACTCGCTTAAACTAACAGCTTTCATGTAGGTGGTTTTAATTTCTGTTGCAAATGCTTTGATAAGCACAAAGCTGGCAGGTTTCTAATTCTTCAGTAGGATTAAAGTTTGTGCTTGTATTAAACATGTCTGCAATAAAAGCAGATAATTTATCTTCAAACTCTGCCAGAAAATCGGCGGTTAAAACCAATGGATGTTTATTTAGGGTTATTTTATAAACCCGTTCTTGTGCTCTAAACGGAATAATGCAGGCACTTATTTTTTCTGCCTCGGCAATTTTGTTTTTCCAGGCAAGCCATGCGTAAACTAATAATTGCAATACTTTGCTGTATTTGGTATCTGTAAAAACTTCGCTTAAACTTTCTATATTAAATGTATCGTACTCTTTTTTTACGGAAGATTTATAATCTATAATTCTAAACGTACTTGCTGTAAAATCAATTCTATCTATTGTACCACTTAGGTTTATTGGGATAATCCCCGAACCGGTATTTATAAGTATATCAGCGGTTAAATTTTTTTCAAGATGTTTAATAGTAATGCTTTCTTTTCTATTCTCAAGTTCTTCAATTGTTTCTTTTTCGTGGACTAATAAATTGGCAATGTGTTTTTTTATTACGTGCAGGGCAATTGTTTTTTTTCCGTTTTCATTTACAGGCTCTTTATAATGTTCGATAAAAACTTCTTCGGCGGCTTGCTGGTATATTTTTTCTAATGCAGAAATGTTTTCTTTAATAAGAATTTTGTCTATTAGTGGAGTATAAATTTTCTCTAATGTTTTATGAATAATGTTGCCAATGGCGGATGCCTCCATGTTTTCATCTACCTCATCAGGCTCTTTAATATTGGCAATAAACCTATAATAAAATTTAAGCTCGCATTCTTTATAGGTGTTTAATGAAGAGGGGGAAAGTCCAGTTTTTGATTGTGCTTTTTCCGTAAGTCTGTTTAGTACGCTATCCGTTTTTTGAATGTGTATTTCAAACTCCTGTTGACCCTGATTTACAGGAAGCGATAATATTTTTTCTTCTATAACAGCTTGTTTGTTTTTTTCTTTTAGCTCAGATAGAAGCTGTGTTATAAACCGGCTTTTTTCTCCTTTACCAAACGTATCAGTTTCTGTATTATAAATTAAAGCAGCTTTATTAACACGCTGCAATAACCTGTAAAAGTGATAAGCATAAATAGCATCTTTTTCGCTATACAATGGCATTTGCAAAAAGCGTTTTAAATCATCGGGGATAAAAGACGCACCCGATTTGCCTGCCGGTAAAACATTTTCGTTTACCGATAACATGATAATATTATCAAAATCAAGTGTGCGGGTTTCAAGCACCCCCATAATTTGCAAGCCGCTTAAAGGCTCGCCGTAAAAAGGAATTCCGTTAGGGGCAAGCGTTTGCTTAACTAAAATTTTTAAAGCCTTTAAACTTGTTTGCGGATAATTTAAAAAGGCTTGTTGTAGGGTGTTTAAGTTTTGCTGAAAGATGAGTGCGGTTTCTAATTCTAATGAGCGATGTTGTGTATCATGGGTTTTTTGAATTAGCTTTTCGTTGAATTTGCATAACCGCAACACAAAATCTTCTACCGAAGTAAACGGCGATAACAGAAATTCAATATCAGTAAAAGTTTCTCCCATCCAGGTTTTTAATAAATCTGTACGCAGGTAAATAATATTGCTTTGATTTATTTTTTTTATTGTTTTATGCAAAGCAACATTATCATTAACCAATGTTGCAATAATAGGATTGTAAAGGATAGACAGTACATCTTTAAAATAAAAAGCCTCATCGGGTTTTTTGTTTAAATGCGCTTGTATGGTTTCTTCATACAAACCATAGAGGGGAGTAATGTGTGTAGGGTACTCTAAAGTAATGTTTACTGCATGTATTTTTTCAGGCAGCGCACTCAATACAGGTAACAATAAAGTTTCATCTGCCAATACAATGGCTGTTTTTTGTAGCTGAGTGTCGTTTTCTAAAATTTTATTTAGTGCTTGCATAGCGGCAGCAACTTGCGCCATTCT
>DATHOW010000290.1:0-3572 GCA_035484495.1 Bacteroidia bacterium
ATGCGGTTTTGTTTACGGGAACAACGCCGCACGTGGCGGTGGCAAAGGTTGTGGCGGTGAGTGATGGTGATATGAGGTTGTTTAGTGATGGGTCGCTTAAGGGGGTGACGATGGTTAACAAGGTTGTTATTAGTGATGGGGCTAGTGGTAGTGGTGATGTGGATTATAGTCTGTTTAGACCTTTGGTTGTTAGGTGGCAGCAATATGCAGGTACTACAGGTTTAATAAATAGAACGGGAAGCCTTGTAACGCATAATGTATTTAGTTACACAACGCCTGATGATGGCGCTACAAGAAATTATAGAGTAACTTTTAAATTGCAGTATCAGGTGGGCATAAGTGGAACTCATGGTGTGTATAATGGTGCTACTATAACAACGGGTAGTAGTACAGGAACGGTTATGGGAACAAGTAGTTTATTTCAGGTGCCGTTGATAAACGGACATTTTTCGCTTCCGGTAACGGATGCGTTTTGTACTGATGGTTATTGTATATACGAGGGAGCTATTGCGGCAAATACAACTATTTATTTTAACACCTATATTACTGCTAACGGAAACGACGCAACCTTTAATGATTTACAAGCTGTGGTGGAACAGATTGTTTAGTTATAGGCTAAAGACTTTTATTTTTTATGACAACTAATTGAGCTGATATTTTTATATTAGCTGAGTGAAAAAAGTTGTTGTAGCGTTTTTAGTTGTTATATTATTTGGAAGTTGTGGTTTGCAAAAACGGCTTTACACAAAAGGTTTTTATAGCAGTAAACAGCAAACAACTAAAAAAAGTGTTACAAAAGATACAACTGCGCACATTGCTTTAGCACTAAAAAGCATAACACAATTTGCTAAGGAAAATTACATGCCTTTGTTTGCACAATTAGGCAAAGCAAATAAAAATGTGCTGATGCAAAGCAAGCGTACAACTTTTGCTACGGGTGGTTGTGATACTATTTTTTTTGGCGAAAGGATAAAACGCTTAGGCAGGATAGTTAAACTTACACGCAAAACAATTAGTTATTTACCCTGCAACGGGGATGACTCAACAATAATTGTTATGGGGCGCAGGGAAGTAAAAAAAATACATTTTGCAAATGGACGAACGGAACCGCCACACACAAACCAACGAGTGGAAAAAAAATACAACCCTGCCGATTATACAAAACAACCTGTTTTTATATGGGCAACTATTGGGTTACTTTTAACTTTAGCCGCTATTGGTATAGCGGCTTTATTTTTGAGTGTACCTATTTCCTCAGACGTTATTGGTGCTATGGTTGAAGTTTTATTTTTGGGTGGTCTTGTTTTTAGCATACTCGCTATTGTTAAAATAAAACATGCTGATAACCCCAAATTAGTTAAGGGATTATTTATAGCAGATATGATTATTAGCGGGTTATTTCTTTTAGCTATTTTACTTGTTTTGTTAGCTCCGGCGTTTGCATTTGTTTAAGGAGAAAATATGCTTAATATTTTAGTATGTTTGTTAGCTTTATTGCTTGCATTATAATTGTATGAAAAAGGGGTTACTGGTGTTTTTGTTTTTTGCGTTTATTGCCTTTAAGGGCTTTGCGCAAATTGATGAAAGCGATACCAGTATTGCAAGACCTTATACGCTGGACCTTGAGGGGTCGAAGTTTAAGTTGAATAGTTATTCGAAATCGCCGATGTATTTTTATACGGTGGATGGGCTGGGTAACCCGTTTGATTTTCCGTTTCCGAATCATTTTTCGATTATTGATAAAAGTAAAAATGTGGGCAACATAAAGGAGTTTGTTGACCTGATGATTAAGATGTGCAAAACGGGTTTAAAGGTGCTTAACTCGCTTAAGGAAAAAGAAACGGAGATTAATGGGTATAAGGCTTACGAAATTTCGTTTACGGGCAGAATTGATAGCACGTTTTTTAAAACTTATATGGTGGTGTTAAGTAATGGCAAAACTACGTTGCTTTTTACGGGTAGAACGGTGAGCGATTACGATGAAATGATTAAGGAGTTTAAGGCTATTGTGAAGACTATTAAGATAAAGTAGCCAAATGAAAAAGTTTGCAACAGCATTAGTAATTTTATTGGCATTGAATGCGTGTGTGGCGAAGCACCCGAAAGCGATAGCCGAAGTGCCAATTACTAATACAATAGACACTACATCTATTGTATTAGATACAACAGGCTCATATAAACATACTCCATTAATAGTAGGTGTGTTAATGACTTGCGCTACCGATTCGACACCCATTGTAGTAGATACTGTTGTAAGCATAAAAGCCCATTTAATGACTAAAGAAAGTTTAGAGCCTAGAGAATTTAAATACAATTATACGGAGTGCGCTAATGTACCAACATACATTGACAGCATTAGTGGTTATCCGTCTGAAATTATATTGAATTTTAAAAAGAAATGTTATTATTTTTCTTTTTCACTTAAGCGTAGTAATAGTCATACTGAATATAGCCCCTTTACCGTAAAATATAATGTTGATGAGGGGAAATTAAATTTTTCAGCTAAGGATAGTATTATGACATTGACATCAACTGTAAATAAGTGGGCAAGAACATTTAAGTATAGCTATAATAAACAAGATAAAATTTTGACGCTTAGAAGTGGGGTGGTAAATAATTAATTTACGTTTTTTGTAATGCGAAGAAAAAAATAATATTTTTTTTCTCTTCATTTAGCTCGGCGTTTTTATTTCTTTTAATGGTTTAGCTGCGCAATGCTTTGTTTGCCCAAAAGCGAATGTAATTACTGCTAAGGGTTGATTAACTAAAGTTTTATTTTTTCTTATTTCTGACGCACAGGCTCGCTCAAAAGTCCACTGGACTTTTGCCGTGCTTGACCAAAGAAATGAAGCAAAGATTTTAGTTGCTTAGTTATTTCTTTTTGCTTGACCAAAAAGAAACAAAAACTCAAGCCCAGCCGATTGCTGCCGCACATGGCCAGACGACCTGGCGTCTGGGCAGGCCCACCCTACTGCTCCGATGGAAAATTAACTGCATTAACTATACGTGGACGCCTGCCCCGATGTTATTTTGTACGTTAGGTTTAAAGCTTATCTTTATTCAATAAATAATCCTATATGATTAAAGACTTACTTATTTCCTTTAAAGACAATATAAAATCAAAAAGTGCAAATCCTCTTTTTGGAGCAATTATCATTGTATGGTTAGTTAAAAACTGGAACTTGTTTTTTTCTCTCTACTACTTCGAGCCAAAAGCATCTTTAGTGGAAAAAAGAGCATTTGTAATTGAGCATTTTACAGCTAGGCCATTTTTAGGGACGCTTTTGTGGTGCATTGGAGAAGCATTTATTGTGTTAACCCTTTCGTATTTACTTCTAAACGCTGCCAGGTTAATTATAAACTTATTTGAAAAAAAATTGACGCCACATATTTATAAATGGACTGATGAAAAGAGCATCGTTTTAAAATCAAAATACGATACTTCAGAAGGTGAAAGGAAGCGATTAGAGAAAAAAGTAGAAGAAGAAAGAGACGCAAAATTAAAACTACAAGAAGATTATGATAAACTTGAAAAAAGATATTCTGAATTATTAGTAAATAAACCTGAACAA
>DATHOW010000291.1:0-3370 GCA_035484495.1 Bacteroidia bacterium
ATTATCCTTTTTATAAAACCAACCATTTACCTCATTTTTAAGTAAATGGTTCACGCTAGGTTTATTCTCTAAAATAATAGGTAAACCTGTCCCCATCGCTTCTTGTATAGAGATGGCTGCTTTAATCCAAATGCCCACATCGGCAGCGCAATACATTTTTCGTATTTCTTCGGCATTTAAAAACGGAAAACAAATAAACGCGTCCGGCTCTGGTTGAGATTGTATAAATGCTTTTAGCTCTCTCTCATAAGTATCACCCAAAAAGCCAACAATAATATATTTAAGCTTTTTGCCCTCTGCTCGCAAACGAGATACAAGTTCAATATTACCTTCTAAATTCTTTCTTTTATTTACGCGTGTAGATGTCATTAGTACAACTTCATCATCCGCAATGCCTAGCTCTTTGCGTTTTTTAAGTCTGTCCGTTTCGTTATAAAAATACTCATCAGGATTAAACCCAAGCGTAAGCATTAATCGCTTTTGCTCAAATACTTCTTTATCTTTTCCTTTTAAGAAACCTAAAAAGAAATCATTCGTTTCCGGTATGTTCATCACCAATCGTTCACCATATCTCACTGCTTTTCTATAAAGAGGTTCTTTAATAAAACGATAACCCAATTCAAATAAAGAGGTTTTAAATTTTTGCTTAAACGTATTTCTGTCTAAATACTCTTTTGCATCTCCGTATATCGAAACCATTTTAACCTTTTTCCCAAAAGCCTCATTTAGTAATGGCATTGGAAATATTTTAGCAACGCCTAAAATAACCAGCACATCGGGTTTAAATTCTTCTACCGCTTTCCTTAGTCCAAACGAATATGCTTTCGATTTGTAGGATATAGCAGGCAATCGTAGAATTTCAAAGCCATACTTCTCATCCTTAAATAAGCCGCTTTTATAGGTAAGCTTATTCATTTCCCCTCCTAAATCAACTGAGGCATTAGATGTAAAAACCTTTACAGTATGACCGTTTCTTGAAAAGGCTTTAGGAAGATGCACTTCCTGATAACCTACCTCTGGCATATAATGAGCTGTTATTATTCCAACCCTCATTGTACCTGTAGTTTTTTTTGTGCGGCTTTATAAATTCGTTCTATTATCTCAACAGTTTTCAAACCTTCAAATCCGCTGGTAGCAACTGTACCGTTTTTATTAAGCACATCAACCACATTATCATACACCTTATCGTGATTAGACATAGAACCTTGGTAATAACCATAATCGTTAGCCGGTTTCGTTTCAAAAACGGTTTCCATTTTATAGTTCTCTATATTCTGATATTCTAAAGTGTTTAAATATTGCCCACCCACTTTAACCGTTCCTTTTTCACCAAACACGGTAATAGACCCTTCCATATTTTTTTCAAAACTGTTAACGGTATAATTTACTGTTCCAATAGCTCCATTTTCAAATTCTAAGGCAATTACCCCACTATCTTCAAAATCAATAATCCCGTGGTTCATAAAATTTCTTGTAATGGCATGTATGTTTTTTACATCGCCCACCATCCAATAAAGCAAATCTATAAAATGACTAAACTGTGTAAACAAAGTTCCGCCATCCAGTTCTTTTTTACCTTTCCACTCAGAGCTTTCGTAATATTTATTGTTCCTGTTCCAAAAGCAATTCAATTGTACATCAACTATTTTCCCTAAGCGTCCTTCATCAATAATCTGTTTTAGCTCTGCAATAGGCACATTAAAACGGTTTTGTTTTACAATAAACAAATGTTTTTTTGCTTTATCCGAAGCAGCTATCATTCGCTCGCAATCTTCAACCGTAATGGCCATGGGTTTTTCGCAAAGCACATGTATGCCTGCCCTCAAAACCTGTATACTTTGTTCGGCATGTAAAGCGTTGGGCGTACAAACCGAAACTAGGTCAAGTTCTTTCTCCTCTTGCAAAAGCTCATCTAAAGTAGCGTAGGTTTTACAAGTATATTTTTCTGCCAGTTCATTTCTACGTCCTTTATCGGTATCGCAAACTGCTACCAATTTCCCTTTCTTTACAATATGTTCCGCGTGTCTCTGCGCTATCCTTCCACAGCCAATTATGGCAAAACTCAACTCTTTCATTAATTAAATCTAACGTTAAATATTTCTGCCCATTTTAAAAAAGATACCATTTTCCAAAACTCGCTTAAATGCGAGCTATCATTTACATCTGCATTATTCAATTTCAATAAGTAATTCTTATCTAAAAAATCAGGCATATTTGCTTCATTTACAAAGGTATCCAATTCTTTTTTAGATTGTAGCTTCCACAGCTTTTGTGGGGTTAAAAAACCCATTTTATATTTGCGCCACACCACCTCTTTATCCAATAAAGGTTCAGCCGTTTTTCGTAAAATATATTTAGTCCAGCCATTCTTTATTTTCCAATCGTTATCTAAAGCAATCGAAAACTCTACTAATCTATGGTCTAAAAACGGTACACGACTTTCAATCGAAAAAGCCATAGAGTTACGGTCTTCGTATCGCAACAAATCCTGCAAACCAAATTGAGTACTTAGTAAAGATTGTTGCCTAAACGTCTTCCCTCCTCTTGCCGGAACATCTATACTACTTAATCTATCTTGATATTTCGTTGAAACAAAACCCATTCCCAATCGCTTCTTCCCACGTATATTACGTTG
The DNA here is from genome assembly GCA_035484495.1 of Bacteroidia bacterium. Lineage (GTDB taxonomy): Bacteria > Bacteroidota > Bacteroidia > B-17B0 > Aurantibacillaceae > PALSA-968. The sequence goes on from DATHOW010000291.1 coordinate 2,636, forward strand.
GGCAAACTCAGGTAAATAGTAATAAAAAGCCCTTCCTAACGCATTATTTATATTGGGTGCAAACTTGTCTTTCAATTCTTTTTTCTCTGATAAGAAAGAAGGAATTCTTCCACATTTTAATTTCTCAATTAAATAAAGTCCTGCAAAATTATAATATCCTCCCAGTGTTTCATCAGCTCCTTGCCCTCCTAATAAAACTTTAATATTTTTTTGATGTGCCAGTTTCATTACCTCCCATTGTGCAAACATCGATGTTGAATTTATTGGCAGATCCTGATGCCAAATAAGTTTATCTATATCAGTCCAGTAGGTTTTAATGTTTGGATAAGCAAATTGCCCTTCTATATTTTTTTGAGAAACAATTACTTTTCTTGCAAAATACGATTCATCAATTTCCTTTTCATCATATGCAGCTGTAAATGTTTTAAATGCGTTGCCATTCATTTCTCTAGCAGCTATGGCAGTAAGTGTACTCGAATCAAGCCCTCCACTTAAAGTAGCCCCTATAGCAACATCAGCACGTAAGTGAATGTTGATAGAATTATATAAAAGCTCTTCGTATGTTTTCTGAATCTGATTTTCAGCAGGAAGCTTATATGCTTCTATCTGCTTTTCTAAATCATAATAACATTCCAACTGTAAATCCAGTGTATCTAGTTTGATAATTAAATTATGTGCAGGTGGTAATGGCTTAATTTGTTTAAACAAGTTAGATGCCGGGTCTGCCGTAGCACC
>DATHOW010000292.1:0-24207 GCA_035484495.1 Bacteroidia bacterium
GTTACCGAATCTGTTTTTTCGATGGATGGAGATTGTGCTTTGCTAAAAGAAATTTCTGCTATATGCAAAAACCAAAATGCCTATTTAATAGTTGACGAAGCACATGCCATAGGTGTTTATGGAGAACAAAGCAGGGGTTTATGTAACGAATTAAATATAGAGCAAGATTGTTTTGCACGCATTTATACTTATGGTAAAGCTATGGGAGTGCATGGCGCAGCGGTTGTTGGCAGTAGTGATTTATACGATTATTTGGTGAATTTTGCGCGCTCACTTATTTACACAACTGCTTTACCGGCTTCTAGTGTTTCTTTAATAATGGCATCTTATAATTTGCTTCAAAACACCAATCAAACAAAAGCATTAAAAGAGAACATTTCATTATTTAATGAACTTACCCTAAAACTTCAAAACAAAATAAATAGCACAAGTGCCATACATTGTTTTGTAATTGAAGGGAATGAGAATGCCATAAATGCATCAAAACAATTAATAAATAAAGGTTTTGATGTGCGTGCCATAAAAAGTCCAACTGTAAAAGCAGGGGCAGAAAGATTGCGGATATGCCTGCATGCCACAAATACCACACAAGAGCTTCAACAATTCTCAGATACGCTTAATCAAATATTTGCTAAATAACTTTTACCTAATTAAAATAAGTTTTCAATAAATAGGTATATGATTGATGGAGATAAGCAACTGTCTTTCTTGATTTAAAAACACCCGTAGTAGCGTGTTCATTATGCTCAACCTGCAATACGGGCTCATATACCATATTCAAGTTTAACTTTCGAGCTTGCTCCGCAATAAACAATTCTTCACCAAATAATACAGAGGGGTAATTTATAGTCCCACCTTTTTCAAAAAAGGTTTTATTCAAAATCATAAAAGAGCCATGTATAGCGTAAGGGTTGTCAACTAAATTTGGCTTACTATTTTGCCTGCCCATTAATTTAGTTTTCAATAAATGATATACAGTAAATAGACTATATAAAATGTACAAAGACGAAACATAATGTAAAAATCTCAATTTACCTTTTGAAATTCTATTAATGATATATGGATTTTGATAATAATTTAAGAGACTAGAGTGAATAGAAGGGCCAAGTATATCAAAATTTTGTTTACCCAGCCTTTGTTGCAACGTCTCAAAAAAATTGACATGTAGCGTTATATCTGTATTACAAACAATAACCGCATCAGGATACCCATTATATTTATTTAAATAGTTTGTTAAGCCTAAGTTTGCAGCGCCAAAATAACCAAGATTATTTTCAAGCTTTATCAAAGCAACATTCGTGTAATTATTTGTAAGCTCAACAAGCAAATCAATATCCTTACTTCCATTATCCGTAATAACTACATCAATAAATTTATTTGTATCAGGTTGCAATTGTTCGTTAACAAAGGTGCAAACTTCTTTTTCATTAAAATAGTTTACTAGTAGAAATAATATTTTTGATTGATTAGTCAAGCTGTTTAATTTACGGTTTCATCATCATCTGTGCCGGCCAAAATATTGGTACTAGTGTCTCCTCTTAATTTCCTTCTAATAAGAATTAGTTTATGGAATAAAGCGGTAAGGGATTTACTTCTCTTAGCCGTCTGATAAAAAAACAACACCATGTTATATAAGTAAATATCGATATTACTAGAACGTTTAAAATCCTTAATAGCTAAGTCGAAATCAATAAGCAGCACATTTTTATTTATTTCCTTTATTAATTTAATATATACATTCTGATTAAGTTTAAAATTCATACGCAGCATTGACAGATACTCTCCTTTACGGTAAGACCTGAAAATAATTTTCTTCTTAATCATTGGTAATCCACCTCTAATAAACTCCTCGATTACTAAAAAGGATGGGTTTTGTGCCGCAATATCATTTTTGCTCGTAAACATTGCAGCTACTTTTAAACCTTGCTTTCTAAGGGTAGCACTTAACCCAATTTCGTAGGTGTAAATTACTTTTTTATAATCGCTGATTAAACCATTTTCCATAAAATAGTCGTACACAGGTTTAATAGCATTTTTATTAATTACAATAAAATACGACTGCACATGCAAAGCCACACTTTTAGAAGAAACTAGGCCACAATAATCAAAATCATTGCTATCTATCCATCTAAAAATATCGGTAAGAGGTTTAAATAAAATACAAGAATCGTTAACTAGGGCCACTCTATCATAACTTAAAGAGGGGTACTCTTTAAAAGCTTTGTGCCACATACCAAAATCAAAGCCCTCATTTGATACAAATTTTAAAACGATATTTCTTTGCTTTAAATAGTCAAGTTCTGTTTCCTTCAACTGCTTTTCATTGGTAAGAAAAATAATTTCAGAAAAATGTTTCTCCAACTCTTCCAAATAAAATTTTACATAATACGGTATATAATCCTGCGTAAAATAACTGCTATAAAAACAAATTGACCTCATGCTAATCTTGTTTTTTTGTATGCACTTTTAATTTTGCCGAATAAGCTAAAAACTTTAAAGTAGCATATAAAGGGTAATATTTTTTAAATTTTCTCAGCTCAGGGCAACGGTCTTTCAACTCTTGCATTTCTTTTAAAAGTATAGTTTTTTTTTCTTCTTTTTTTATATAATAATCCGCATTATATAGAACATAAAATAGGCTGTATTTTAGTTTAAGTAATTCTCTTATGGTGCAATTTCTTCTAAAATCTATATATATCGAATCATATAACAATAAATATAAAACGCCTATTCTGTCTCCAAAAACAGATGTAAAATACTTTTCTGAATTGTTTTTTTGGGTGGTTGATTTTTCATGTACCCTAAAATTAACCAATTTATCAGGCATATAAGTAAAACCATATTTAATGCCAACTCTTAAACAATATTCTATATCGCATAATTGAGTTATTTTGGGATTAAATAAGCCAATCTGATCTATAACTGATTTTTTAATCATTATTGAGGTTGGTTCGCCAATAAAGTTAGAAGGAAAGTAATTTTTTATTAACGTGGATAAACATTGCACAGAAACATATTTTATTTTTTCATCACCCAAAAGTTTATAAAGCCTAGGTGATTTAGTATACATATTTCTAATATTAGTACTTATACTTTCTTCAAATAAATACTCCCTCTCACAAACAATCATTTGTGAGTTCCTATTAACTGCTTGAAGCATACTTTCCAAGCATGTTGGCAAAATAAGGTCATCTTGAAAAACAAATTTTATCCATTCTCCATTTGCCAATTCCATACAACGATTCCAGTTACCAACTAATCCTAAATTTTTTTCGCTTATGATTAATTTGATTCTTGAATCCTTTTTTTGGAAAGTTTCAACAATTTCAACTGTATTATCTATGGAACAATCGTCACAAATTAGTATCTCGAAGTCAGTGTACGTTTGTTGACATACGGACTGCAAACAAGCCTCTAAATAAGCTCCTCCATTATAAGTAGGGATGCAAATACTTACAAGCATATTTAAACAGACAGTTTTTCAAACGCATTAAAAGTTTCTATTGTATGCCAAGGGGGTGCTCCATCTCCACGTCCACGATTTATTTTATCTAGATACTCATTTTTACTTCTCGTAATATTATGTCTTATAAAGGCTATATCTGAAGAATGGCTAAATAACGGCCCATCTATTAATTGCTTGTGTTCATTTACTGTTACAACAGAAAATTTATGTGGGTCACGTGGGGCATACTTAATATAACGCGGCTTCACAAAAGATTTAATATGCTTATTTATTTGATTATTTAACGGAATAAATTTATGATACTTAAACCACTCTACCCTATCTTCATATCCGGATGAGGTATAGCATATCCAATTTAATCCTACTGCTAAAAACCCCTTGTATTTGCTTAAAAATTCTTGAACAGTTTTATGTTTTTTAAGAATTAAAAATTCATCTGTGTCAATAAAAAAAATCCAATCAAATTGTTTGTTTTTTTTGCAACAGTCAAAATAAGCCTTATTTTGTTTTCCTAATTGATCTTCTTTCCAAATAATTACTGTACAGTCAGATTGATTAACTATGGTTTCAGAAATCGGTATTTTACTATTATTATCGTATATAAAAAAATGATTAAAGCCAAGGCTTTTATGATAATCTATCCATTCTTGCAAGTACTTATTCTCATCTTTACAAATTAAACAGATAGCCACTTTAGCATCTTTGTCTTTTTCTTTGTCAGAAACTAAAGAATTAATTATTCTTCCTGTTAAATAATTCAGCGTATCGCGCAAATATCTAATTTTCAAGAATCGGTAAACTGATTCTAATTTATCCAGAATGGCCTTTTTGCTTTGGTATTTAAAAGCAGCCAATTGCAGAGAAAATATTTTTTTAAACTCAGGATTATACCCATCCGCTTTTAATAAAGAAAAATCAAAAAGAGTGTCTTTTTGATTTGCATTTTTTATACCTGATATATAATATTTAGGGGTATACTTAAATCTAGGTTCTCCTTTCTCTTTAAAAGCAAAAATTGATTTATACTCTTCAACTGAAAAGGAATTGAATATTATTTTTTTCTTTATTAAAGGAAATCCATCTTTTATCATTTTGTACGCAGCATAAACAGATGGGTTATATTTTGGCATATATTTCCTAAAAGAAAACCAAGCTCCTGCATTTAAACCCATTTCTTCCAAATACTTACACAAGCCCAATTCATATGTATTAATAACACTCTCTCTATCGGCTTGCAAACCATATTGTTTAAAAAACCGTAAAGTTGGTTCAATAGCTTTTTTATTTACGGTTAAAAAATAAGATTGGATATGATAAACTATCTCTCCGGAGTCAGTCATACCCGCATAATCTAAATTTTGATTATTTAGCCAATTAAAATAATTATCTAATGACTTAAATAATATGCAGGAATCGTTAATTAAACCAACTCTATCATATTCTTCAATATTATATTTTAACATTGCTTTATACCACATGCCAAAATCGTGCCCTTCATTTGATACAAAAAAGGGGGTTATTTTATTACTTTCTAAGAAAGACAAAGAATTAGTTCCTAGTTTTTTCTCGTTGGTTATAAAAATTACCTCGGTAAAATGCCTTGTTAATTCTTTAATATAAAATTGAACGTAGTTCGGTATATTTTCTGAATCAAAATAGCTGCAAAAAAGACAGATTGACTTCATATAACACTTCTATTGGGCATTTGTAACTGTCAAATATTCATTTATAAGTTCACTTGTGTTACCTATTCTTTTCACGGTTCCATTTTCTAGATATATAGATGTTGTGCAAAGTTTTTCCATTGCGGGCATATTATGGCTTACAAATAAAATGGTACGCCCTTCATCTTTGCTTATAGACTCCATTTTGGCTGTCGATTTTTTTTGAAATTGAGCATCTCCTACGGCTAAAACTTCATCAACAATTAAAATATCGGGCTCCATGTGCACTGCTACAGAAAACGCCAAACGCACAAACATACCAGAAGAATAACGTTTTACCGGAGTATCCAAAAATTTATCTATCTCAGAAAAAGCTACAATTTCATCAAACTTTTTTTGAATTTCCTTTCTAGTCATACCAAGTATAACACCATTTAGGTAGATGTTTTCTCTACCAGTTAATTCAGGATGGAACCCAGTGCCCACTTCTAGTAAACTGGCCATCTTACCCTCCATAGTTATACGCCCTGTTGTAGGATGTACAACACGGCTTAAAATTTTAAGTAAAGTAGATTTACCGGCTCCATTGCTACCAATAATTCCTACGCGCTCTCCTTGCTTTATTTCGAAGCTAACATCTTTTAAAGCCCAAAACTCTTCAATCGTTGATTTGTTTTTTTTATCAGATGAAAAAATATTTTTAGCCCCATTAACTATAGTATCACGTAAAGTAGCGTACGTTTCGCTTTTTTGATGGCGTAAACGATATTTTTTGCCTAAGTTTTCTACAGTAATAATTGCGCTCATACTAATATTTATATAATATCTACAAATTCTCTTTCTACTTTTCTAAAAAAGGAAATTCCTAAAAAAAGTACTAGAAAAGAAATACCAACCGACATACACATACCCGGCATAAATAATTTTGTTTCGCCACCAAGTATAGCCCACCTAAAACCATCTATAACACCTGCCATAGGGTTTAGGTAATAAATTAATTTCCATTTTTCGGGCACTACACTACTGCTAAACCCTATAGGGGAAATAAACAAACCTAATTGCAGTAAAAACGGAATTATAAATTTAAAATCACGAAAACGCACATTAAGCGAAGCAATAAAAAAACCTGCACCTAAGGCAGTTATAAAAGCTACCGCCAAAAATAGTGGAAGAATAAGAATAGTCCATGCCGGTACAAAGGCGTAAAATAGCATTAACAAACAAAGTATACCAAAAGAAATAACAAAATCAACCAAACTTATTGATGTGGCACTAATAGGAAATATCATACGAGGAAAATAAACTTTAGATAATATTTCAGAATTATTTACTAATGAATTACTAGCATCAGAAAGTGCATTTGAAAAAAATTGCCAAGGCAATATAGCGCAACACACCATAACTGCATAAGGAACGCCGTTATTAGGTAAATGAGCTATTTTGCCAAATACTACTGTAAAAACCATAATAGTAAGTAATGGGCGAAACGCACTCCATGCAATCCCCAAAAGTGTTTGTTTGTACCTAATAAGTATATCGCGAAGGGTTAAATAATACAATAATTCGCGATGGTTCCATAAGTCACGCCAATAAGCACCGCCCTCTTTTCCAGGTTCTATAACAATTCTCTTTTTTCCCATTTTTTGTCTACCAAATGGCTATAAAGTTACCATTTTTTGCTTTGCCACAGCATAACAAAATCATTCATAAAATAGTCATTACCAACCTCCAAATCATTTACCTTCTCTATTTTAAAACCTAGTTTAAAATAAAAATTTACAGACTTAAAATTTTGTCGGTTAACGTTAAGTCTAATAGTATTAGGTTGATACAAGTCATTAAACAGTTGTTTAAATACTAATGAGCCTAAGCCTATATGTTGTTTTTGCTGTAAAATATAAAATTTATGCAGCCAAAAATTTCCTTCATTATCTGAACTAACCGATACAAAACCCACTTCTTCAGCATTATCGTTAACAATTAAGTAAATGTTATGCCCTTCTTCGGTTTGTTTTTTTAATGCTTCAAACGAATACATTTTACCTAACATAAAATCTATTTGCTGTTGGCTTATTATTGTAATATAGTGTTTATCCCATATAATACGGGCCAGTTTTTCTACGGCAGAAAAATCTTTTTCGGTAACAGGCTTTAACATAAACATATAGCTAACAAATATACAGTTAAATATGTATTTTTGGGGCATGAGCGTGAGTGCTACTAACATTAATATACAGAACAGAAGGGCAACTTTTGATTACTCTTTTTCAGATAAATTTATTGCCGGCATGGTATTAAAAGGCACAGAGATTAAATCTATTAGAGATGGGAAAGTTTCTTTAGCAGATAGTTATTGCTTTATAAAAAACGGCGAGTTGTTTATCAGAAACCTTCATATTACAGAATACGAAAAAGCTTCTTTTTATAATCACGCACCAATGCGCGAACGTAAGTTGTTATTAAACAAAATAGAGTTGAATAAAATAGAGCGCAAACTTAAAGATGCAGGAACTTCTATAATTGCACTTAGGTTATTTATTGGCGAAAAGGGTTATGCTAAATTAGAAATTGGCATTGGTAAAGGAAAAAAATCGTTTGACAAACGCGAAGACATTAAGAAACGTGATATTGAACGAGAAACAGCCCGAAAATTCTAAGACTACATTTTCACGCACTGTCCCGCATCTTTATTAGGATGTATTTTTGGAGCATAAGTCTTATCTATTCTCCATTTAATTACTTCATCTGCCCACTTTGGATAGCTTGGTTCATAAACATTTCTCATGCCATATCTATAATAAATAATATTTGCTGCTAAACACAAAATTAAAACTACCGATGTAACTAGTTTTAATTTGATTTTTAACATATCCGCTCCAAAAGCTTCATATATAATTATTGCCATAAATATACAGGTTGGTATATAAGCATATCTGGGTGAACCCGCCATATTTAAGGACCCCAAAGTAGAAAAAGTACCTACTACCAACAGGCTTGCTAATGAAATAAAACAATCTATATCTCTTCTTGTTTTAACTAACAAATACATGAATAAGGCCGCCATAAATAATCCCCAAAAAAGATCTACATAAAATATAATTGGATGTAAATAAGAAGTAGATGTGTGTGGAAGCATTGAGAAATTATCTACAAAATAGTAATAGAGAGTTCTGGTATAATTATGATTAGAAAGCCTGCTGTATGTATTATTATAAAAAACAGAATACACAATTATATATGCCTGAATAAGTGCACAAATACTCATTATACCTGCTTGTATATATTTTTCTCTGCTTTTTTCACGATATGCTTTTAACAAAAACAGAGGGGTAAAAAGCATAGATGCCGGCCCGGTTAGCCCTCCAACAATTAAAAGTATCCTAAAAAAGTACTTCTGAAGTTTTGGTAACTCAACACATGGAGTTACCATGATAAGAAAAGTAATCAATCCAAATATAAAATGAGAGTTAGTTGTGTTTAACCACAATTCTGGTGCTGCCACTACAATAACCGTTAAAATATAAACTATTTTTTTTAGCGGGCTATCCCAAAATTTATGCCGGGTAAAAATTATAATATAAATAGGCACTAATTGAACTAAAAAACCCATATAAGTAGATACAATAGCCGCTCTTTCAATTAAAAATATTTTCGCTTGTAAAACACTAACAATGCTGTTAAAAAAGGTTAGATAACCAACATGGGCAGTGGTAAAAATTTCATATAAAGAATGATGCAAAGCAAATTGATAAAAAAGACAACCTTCTTCAGCCCATAACCTTGGATGTAAAAGCAGTGCTGGCTCTCTTAATGCAATTAGTATAATACTACATAATACTAAAACTACACGAAAACCTATAGTATCATTCAATTTAGTGTTTATATGGGTTACTAATTTCATTTTTTACGTTATAATATAAGTTATAATTTAACGTCCCATTCACCTTCACCTATAAAGGCAGGATGCAATTTTGGATTATAAGTGCTATCAGCGCGCCATTTAGCAACCTCGTTTTTCCATTTAGGATATGTTGGTTTATACCCCCACGCATCTAAGCTAGAAGGGTAATAAAAAATATTTATACTTAAACAAAAAGTAAGGGTAAATAACGCAACATAATTACGTTTTATTTCGAAGGATTGCGATGTTAAAACAAGTAGTAAAACGCAGGTTGGCACGTAAGAGTATCTAGTTCCACCTGACATACTTAACGAACCTAACGTAGAAAGAAGTCCTACAAAAAAAACACTTACTAATGGAATCAGATAATCCGTTTTTTTTATATTTTTTAAAGTTAGGTATATGTAAAAACTGCCAATTAACATGCCCAATATGGTTATCAAATCAAACGAAATAAAATGAATGTGAAGCCAAGGCGTAGTATGTGGAAGTAATGAAAAATTATCTATAATAAAATGATATCGCGTTGTTTTAACATCATGTACTGATAGTCTTTTATATGTATTATTAAAAAATATAGAATGTAAAATAGCACAAGCTTGTATAATAGCACAAACAGTTAATATACCAGCCTGTATATATTTTTCTTTATTTTTTTCGCGATACGCTTTAAATAAAAAAGTAGGGGTAAAAAAAATAGAAACTGGGCCTGTTAGTCCTCCTAAAAACAATAAGACTCTGAAAAAATATTTTTGAAAACTAGAAAGTTCGTTAGGTGCTACCATCATAATTAAAAAAGTAATTATCCCAAATATGAAATGAGAGTTCGTAGTATTTACGTATAATTCAGGCGGCAATACAGTAACAACAATAAGTGTACAAATTATTTTTTTAATAGCGTTGTCCCAAAATTTATGGGTAGTAAAAGCTATAATATATACAGGGGTTATTTGCACAAAAAACGCCAGCCAAACAGATACAGTTGCTGCATTTTCAACCGAAAAAAACCTAGCTTGTATAACACTAACAATACTGTTAAATAAAGTAAGATAACCTACATGTACTGTAGTAAAAATATCCCATACAGAATGGTGGCGGGCAAAAGCATAAAAAATCTTCCCTTCTTCGGCCCAAATACGTGGGTAGATAAAAATTTCAGACCCTCTATAAATAATCATTAAAACACCGCATAAAACTAACATTACACGAAGCCGAATATCATCTTTTACCTTAGTATTTATTGTGTTTAGTAAATTCATAATTTAAAATGGTGTAAAGTTCAAATATATATATAATTATTTTTTACTTATTAGTTGTATGCTTATTAAATTCTAATATACAGTTGTTCGTAAAGTTTTAACTTCGTAAAGTAAATTAGTATTATAAAAACGATGAAACAATTACCAAAAGCAATTTTTTGCTGGAGCGGAGGAAAAGATTCTGCTTATTGCTTACATAAAGTTTTATCCGAAAAGCTAGCCAATGTGCAATATTTACTTACCACAGTAAATGATGAGTTTAAGCGTATTTCTATGCATGGAGTTCGCGAAGTTTTATTAGATAAGCAAGTTGAAGCCATTGGCATTCCCCTACTAAAAGTAAGGGTTTATGAAGGAACAAATAACGAGTACGAAAAGCAAATGGAAACTGTTTTATTGAAAGCCAAAGCAGAAGGAATTGAGCAAGTAATTTTTGGAGATATATTTTTAGAAGACTTGAGAACTTATCGCGAAAATAATTTGGCAAAAATTGGCATGAAGACTGTTTTTCCTTTATGGAAAAAAGACACCACCTTTCTTATAAACGACTTTATAAAAAAAGGCTTTAAAACTGTTACCTGTTGCATTAACGATGGTTATTTAAGCGAAGATTGGGTTGGGAAAGAAATAAATAACGAATTTATCAAGCAATTACCTACCAATGTTGACCCATGCGGAGAGAATGGGGAGTATCACACTTTTTGTTATGATGGGCCACTCTTTAAAAATAAAATAGAATTTACCAGAGGAGAAAAAGTTTATAAAGCCCTTCAAATAAAAATAGATAATGAGTGCACTATGTCATCTGATATTATAACTAAAGGTTTTTGGTTTTACGACTTAATACCCAATTGAACCCTATGCGTAAACACTATATCATATTGTTATTTGCAATAAGCTTTATATCCCTAAAAGCTCAGGACAGCTTGTATGCTCGAAAAGCAATAAATATGCTATGTTCTAAACAATTTGCCGGAAGAGGGTACATTAAAAATGGGTTAGATATTTCGGCTAAATATATTGTTGGTGAGCTTAAAAATTTTAAAGCCCAGCCACTTTTTGGTACAGGTTATTATCAATGGTTCGATTTTAACGTAAACACTTTTCCCGGAAAAATGAATGTAGCTATAAATGGTAAACCATTAAAGCCCGGCATTGATTTTATTGTTAGTCCGGAAAGCATTGGTTTAAAAGGGAAATTTAATGTAGAGAAAAAAGATAGCGTTAGCTATATAGGAAATTCAGATAGCCCTTTTGTACTAAGTTTAAAAAGAAAACTAACCTTTAGTGTTTCAACAGAGTGTGCAAATTATTGCGCTGTAGAATTATTGAACAAGGATAATTATAACAACATAAAAACAATTGAAGTAAGCATAGAGAATAAATTACTGAATAAATACATCTGCAAAAATATTTGCGCTTATATAAACGGAAAAGATAAAAAAAGTGACACGGTAATTATGCTTACAGCTCATTACGATCATTTAGGAATGATGGGCAACAAAACCTACTTTCCAGGAGCTAACGATAACGCCAGTGGAGTTAGCATGCTACTTAACTTGGCAAAATATTATACCCAACACCCACCAAAATACAAAACAGTATTTGTGTTTTTTGCGGGTGAAGAAGCCGGTTTATTGGGCTCAAAATATTTTACCGAACACCCCGTATTTGAATTAAGTAAAATAAAATTTTTAATAAACCTTGATTTGCTCGGCACAGGTGATGAAGGCATTACGGTAGTAAATGCAACTGAATTTAAACCTCAATTTGAAATACTGAAAAAAATTAATACAGATAAGAATTATTTAGCCTTAGTAAAACCCCGTGGAAAAGCTCATAACAGCGACCATTATTGGTTTACGGAAAAAGGAGTGCCTTCTTTTTTTATTTATACCATGGGCGGCATAAAAGCCTATCATGATGTTTATGATATACCTAAAACATTACCACTAACAAAATACAATGCGGTTTTTAAACTGTTGGTAGATTTTATAGCTACTATTTAATTTTTTTTAAGCCGTAAAAAAATCTTATACCTCATAAAATAAAAAGCCCCACATTGCTGCGGGGCTTTTGTTTTTCTTTAAAGAAACAAAGTTTAGTGAGTAATAAGCACTTTACCAGAATTAGATTGTCCTGATGCACTAGTTACTTTATACATATAAGCTCCGGTAGCTAAATCGCTAACATCAAAACTCACTTTATTCAATATACTTGAATTAGCCGTAGTAGTCATAACCTTAACTGTTTGCCCTAATGTATTCATTAATGAAACGGTATAGTTTTCTGTTTCAGTTGAGTTAAATACAAAGTTTAAAGCATTTGTTGCAGGGTTTGGATACACTACAAAATTTTGAAGGCCAGCTACTTTATTAATTCCGGTAGCTATACCATTATAACGTATTTGAGCTGTATCAGAACTTGTTTGCAAATCGGTTAGGTTATCTCCAGCTAAAAGAGCAAAAGCTACTTTTATAGAACTGTTAGCAGCAATAGTAAACGGACCAGAGCTCATTACGTTACAAACATCATTACCGGGTACAGTAGAATCACCTGCTGTTGTACGCATAGTTGATAAAGTGGTGTATTTATCTGCTTTTTTAAATCCTGCTGATGTAGTAATATTTACTCCTCCAACACCTGCTCCTACGTTATCTATGGCGTAAAAATTAGGCGGGGTATTTGTTAATAATCGCATACCGGCATATAAATTAGTGCCAGAAGGTGTCGCCCATGTATAACCCAACATTCTGGTAGGATCATAGTCAGATTTATTGGTGCTTGCAGTTGCTGCATCTACATCCCAATCAGCAAAAATACCGGCGTACAAATTACTTAAAGTAGTTGTGCCCGCATTCTTAATAATATACTCCACAATAACAAATTTACTACTACCTGCTGATGACCAAGCATATGCATTATGGCTAACCAATAGATTTTGTACGGGAGATGCATCCGCATCATTAAATTGTCCGTTTACATCAAATTCTGATACAAGAGAAGGTAAAACTTTATGTGCCGTAATTGTAGTTACAAAATCTGTATCAGATGCACCCGTAGTGCTTGTACCACGTATACAATCAGAAACAGCTGTTGGCGATGTACCAATCATTAAACCACCTTCATAAAGGAGGTTATCTCCGTTGTAAGCAAATCCTAAACCACCAGTTTCACCATCTTTACTCCAACCAATTTTTCCACGACTAGTTATAGTAGTGAAAACCTGATTAATTGTAATGTTTACATAATCCGGGTTTAATAATACTGAGAAAAAGTAGCTTTGTGTATAAGCTCCATCTGTAATTTTAACTTGAAATACTAATGTTGTATTAAGTGGTGCATTACCTACAACAAACCTAAATGGTGTTGTTACGTTGCTTTTAAATGTATTAGAGTTCATTGTCCCTAATGCATAAGAAGAAGTTAAACCAGTAACATACGCCCCACCGCTAATCGCAGTTATAGATGCTGTTGCTGCACTTGAAGTTGCATTTAAATAGTTAATAAATTTTCCGCCAATAAACAATGTATCACCTTGCGTAAACACTAAATCGTTATGGTCATTTATGCTATCATTTGTAAAAACAACTGATTCGCCTTGTGCTGCTACCGTAGAAGCAACTGCGGTATATAAATTTAAACGGCCGCTTCCTAATTTGTTTGCATAGATACCCGAGTTTGAACCGTAGTTATTATCTGTTGTAACAATTAAACGCTGACCTGCCTGCATCCCAGTATAGGTTGGAAATTTAGATAATACTAAAGCAACACCACCTGCCGTAACCGGAGATGCCATAGATGTACCACTCATAGAAACATATTGAGGAGTTGTTGCATCTGTAGTTGAATAAACTGTATTATAGATACCGTTACCAGGTGCCGATAAATCAACTGTATAATTCCAGTTAGAAAAACTTGCTTTAATATCATTATTAGCATTTGTTGCAGCAACAGATAAAACGTAGTCGTAACCAGCCGGATACGATATTTCATCTTTACTATCGTTACCAGCCGCTGCAACAACTATACAATTATAGTTTATGGTTGCTGCGGTAATTATAGATTGCTCATAACTGCTTCCACCTGTTCCGCCCCAAGAGCAGTTAATTACTTTTGCACCATGTGCAGCAGCATATTGTATGCCTTCGTAACCGGTAATAATATAACCTTCGCCACCTGTACCACGTGTATCGTTATCTGCGGCACATTTTACAGGTAATAATTTACAATTAAAACCTACACCAGCCACACCTATTCCGTTATTAGTAGCAGCAGAAGCATCACCAGATACGTGAGAACCGTGTTCGTTGTTAGTTCCCATAATTTGCGGAAGATTATCTCCAACTATATGGTTATAATCAGCACCTGCTAAATCCCAACCGGTAACATTATCAATATAACCATCATGGTCATCATCTATATTGTTATTTGGGATTTCGTTGTAATTATGTTTAAAATTTGGGATTAAGTCAGGATGAAGTAAATCTGTACCAGAATCTACTATACCAATAACTACGTTTGTATCTCCTTGTGTTCCACCTAATGTAGCAACATCCCATGCACTATAGGCTTTAATACGGTTAAGGTAATTGTATTGTGCGGTTCCTGCTGCTTTAGCATTTGGGTCGTTAGGAAAAAAAGTAGAAATCTTACGGATATAACGAGGATCAGCATAATCAAATAAACCTGTTGAAAGCATTAGGTTTATAGCTTTTTCTAACGAAATATCTTTATTACTAAATTTAATTTCATAAGTCAAAGATAAATCGGCATAGGCCTGACCTAATTTGTTAAATTTTTCCTTAGGAGCTTTTTCCATTGGGAACAATTTATCTAATGAAGTTACCCCTAAATAATTTAAGATAGGGGTTAATTTCGCTTCGTTAATATAGCTTACAGAACAGTTACCGCGGTACTGTTCTTTCACTTTAAAAATTATATGACCACCAGTGTAATTAACCCCATCTTTAAAAGAAGGATCTAATCTAAACATTGCGGTTGGTTTAGCACCATGAGGGGCTTTACCATTGTTTGCTTGTGCATTAATGCCAACAAGCAAGCTAAGTGATAAGCCGATAGATGTAATTATTTTTTTCATCTGTTTAATTGTTTGTTTTTAATTGAGGCTAAAAAATTAATTCTGCTAATTAAGTGATTTATTTTAAGCATTCTAAATTTTCTTAAAAATAAGAGGTTTTTCAACCTTATCAAGGGATAGCAGATGTATTTTAACAAAAAATTCAGGCTTTAATAGGTCAAACTGCATTATAATGCGGTAAGTCTTGCAAAAAAATTACTTTTTCATCCGCTAACTTCATTACTACGTGATTTATACCATTAGTAAGCATACAATAAGGTGCCTTCAATGTTATTTGGTAACGTGCTAATTGGTTAATTTCGTTTTGCTTTAAGGTTACATCTACAGCCTTACATTCTACCAATAATAAAGGTTTTAAGTTAGTATCTCGTACCAAAATATCTACTCGCTTATTTGTATTAAAAAGTGAGATTTGTTTTTCTACCTCTATTAACCCTGTGGGGAATTGTTTTTCTTCTACCAAAAAATGAATAACGTGCTGCCTTACCCATTCTTCGGGGGTTAGTAAAATGTATTTTTTACGAATAAGGTCAAACACCTGGGTTTGATGTTTTTCTTCTCGTAACCTTAGCTTAACTGCCGGAAAGTTTAATGGACTAAACAATTTCGTATCTTTGAATGCAAAGTAAATATTTTAAATATACAATTTATGAAATCAAAAGAAGAAATAGTTAATAATTGGTTACCACGTTATACAGGTGTTCCGTTAAATGAATTTGGACAATATATTATACTTGTAAACTTTAGCAGCTACGTATACATGTTTGCTGAAAACAATGAGGTTGAAGTTAGAGGGAAAGACCGCCCTATGTTAAGTGCTACTGCCGATAATATTACTATAATTAATTTTGGAATGGGCTCGGCAAGTGCTGCTACCGTAATGGATTTACTTACAGCCATTCATCCTAAAGCCGTTTTATTTTTAGGAAAATGTGGTGGTTTAAAAAAGAAAAACCAATTAGGCGATTTAATTTTACCCATTGCAGCTATACGTGGCGAAGGAACTTCGAACGATTATTTTCCGCCGGAAGTACCAGCTTTACCAGCCTTTGCTTTACAAAAAGCTATCTCACACACAATAAGGACTAATAGTAGAGATTATTGGACAGGAACTGTATTTACTACCAACCGTAGAGTTTGGGAACATGATGATGAGTTTAAGGAACACCTACGCAAACTGCGTTGTATGGCTATTGATATGGAGACTGCTACTATTTTTACGGTTGGTTTCCATAACGAAATACCAACCGGAGCTTTACTTTTAGTTAGCGACCAGCCTATGATACCGGAAGGTGTTAAGACTGAAGAGAGTGATAAAAAAATTAGTGAACAATTTCAATCAGATCATTTGCGTTTTGGTATAGAGTCGTTAAAAGAGTTGATAAACAAAGGTGCTACTGTTAAGCACTTAAAGTTTGACTAAATATAAGCTAAAAGCTAAGCTTAAAATTAAAGGCCGAAGCGTTTAAGGAAATTTCTGTAACTAGTATCAAACTTGGTAATGCTAACCCATGCAAAAACAAACATGGTGTGCGTTAATTCAGGTAAAGCAAAACTATGTACCAGCATTAAAACAGCCAGAGGGCAAATTACAGATGCGATGGCAATTATAATTGATGTGATGCCCATCCTTAAATCGGACTTCATTAAAAGAAATCCGAATAAAAAAATACTAGACGTATATCCTATAAAATAAGTATAAGCAAAGTAATAATGGATTTTATATGACATATTAATTGATGCCGTAAGCAACAAACAAATAACAGAGCCAATAAACAAATACAGTAACCACGATTTAGGCATGTATTTATTTATATTTAAAATAGCCTCTATAAAAAGCGTAATGCCAATAACAAACAAGCTTGCATTCCAAAAAAAGCCAATTTCTTTATAGATGCCAAAGTGAGATAAAGAAATTTCAGTTAGTTTAAGACCTTTTGCATAAAACGAACAAAAACTTAGTGTTACAAGAAATAAAACAATAGCAATAATGTAATGTACCTTTTTCAAGCGTTCTATACGCTCCTTTACATTCATCATGTATTCGGTATTTGCTACATTATCAAACATGCTTAAAGTTAACAACTATTTTACATAAAAGCCAGTAAAAAAAGACCAACTTAATTTAGCTAACTACCAAGGTAATTTATCTACCCCTAAATTGTAGAATACAAAACTCCACATATCGCCGTACTCATCAATTTGTTTGGCAGTAGGCTTTCCGGCACCGTGACCTGCATTTTTATCTATTCTAATAATAATTGGTTCGCTGCCTGTTTGGTTTTCTTGCAGGGTAGCCGCAAATTTAAAAGAGTGTGCCGGCACCACACGATCGTCATGATCGCCCGTTAAAACAAGGGTTGCAGGGTAGTTTGTCTTTTTAACATTATGCAAAGGCGAGTATTTATATAAGCAGGCAAACTCCTCTTTGTTTTCGCTGCAACCATAATCTACCGTCCAAGCACGACCAATGGTAAATAAATGAAAACGAAGCATGTCTAGCACACCAACTGTTGGAATACAAACTTTGGCAATATCAGGACGCTCAGTCATAACAGCGCCAATTAATAAGCCTCCATTACTACGACCATGTATGGCCAATTTTTCATGTGATGTATATTTTTCAGCTACCAAATAATCACAGGCGGCTATAAAATCATCAAACACGTTTTGCTTTTTACATTTAACTCCAGCCTTGTGCCAATCCTCGCCATAATCGCCACCACCGCGTATGCCGGGTACACAATAAATGCCACCTGCTTCTAAAAACAAGGCTCTATCAGTTCTATATTCGGGCGAGTAATAAGCATTAAAACCACCGTAGCCAAAAACAAAACAAGGATTGTTACCATTTAACTCAACTCCTTTTTTAGCGGTAATAAACATCGGGATTTTTGTGCCATCCTTACTGGTAAAAAACACTTGTTTAGTTTCGTAGTCTTCGCTTTTAAAATCGGTTTTAGGTTGAAAAAACAATCCCATTCTATTCTCTTTTACATTATAGGTGTAAACAGCCGGTGGGGCTGTAAAAGTAGCTCGTGTAAAAAATGCTATGGTGTCTTTATCTGATGTGCTTAAGTCATTTACCTTACATAAACCACCTAGGTTAGCTTCATTAAGTAATAAACCATTTGTATCATACACATTCATGCGCGAGGCTACATCGTGCATAAAACTTGCTACAAATTTTCTATCGGCATATTGTACACCTTCTAATAAATCTTTTTGCTGAGGGATAATTTCTTGCCAATATTTTTCTTCAGTATTAGTTAAGTTTATTTTTACTAATCGTTGGTTAGACGCTTTGTAATTGGTTTGCACATAAAAAATATCGCCGCTGTTATGTACTACATTATAATCGTTTTCAAAATTATCTACCAGCTTATACCATTTGTTAGTTGCATCGTTTACTTCTTTTATCCATAAAGAATTTCCGCTGGTGCTTTCACTACCGGAGAGAACCAGATATTTTTCATCATCGGTAACTCCTGCTGTAAAGTTTCTATCGGGATGTGCTGCATCAGCAAAAATTAATTTATCGGCACTTTGCGCAGTGCCCACTTCGTGATAATAAACTTTATGCCCTGTATTTTGTTTAGTTAAAGCTTTACCACTTTCGGGCGCATCGTATCGGCTATAATAAAAACCATTTTTACACCAACTGATGCCCGAAAATTTTACCCATTCAATTTTATCGCTTAATTCTTTTTTATTGGCAATTTCCATTACATGAATTTCAACCCAATCGCTACCAGCTTTAGAAATTCCGTAAGCCAAGTATTTTCCATCTTTAGATACATCCCAACCCGAAAAAGAAACGGTACCATCTGCCGAAAGTTTGTTAGGGTCTAACAACTCTACTCGTGCATCTTTCAGGTTTTTCTGCACACAAAGCACAGCTTGGTTTTGCAAACCATTATTATAAAAAGAAAAATACATGCCCGCTTTTTTTACCGGAGCAGTAAGTTTTTCATAATTCCATAACTGGGTAAGGCGTTTTTTTACGTTTTCCCTAAACGGAATTTTATCTAAATACGAAAAAGTTACTTTATTTTCTTCATCAACCCAAACTTTGGTTTCAGCACTGTTATCATCCTCTAACCAACGATATGGGTCGGACACTTTAGTGCCAAAATAATCATCAACCTGATTTACCTTTTTGGTTTGAGGATATTTAAGTACAATGACTTCTTTTGTTGGTTTTTCTTGCGAACAAGCTAATAAACCAAGCGCTGAAAGTGTAATGATTGCTTTTTTCATGAATAGATAATTAATAATTTAAAAGTAATTCTATTTACTACAACTGTACGTTAAAAAGGATAAAAGGTAATTGTAAAATAGATTAGGTTTAAAAACAGGATAGCTTAATCCTCTTCTAAAAACTCTTCCATAGCGCTTAGTTTTTTCTCGGTAAAAATGCCTTTTTCAACGTGTACAATTTTTCCTGTTTTATCTAATACAAAAAAGTAAGGCAAGTCTGTATTATCAATTTCGAAGGTTTTTTTATACTCTTTTAAACCACCGGTATAAAACATTAGGTGAGGCCAAAATTCTTTATCGGTTTGTTTTTTAATTTTCTCCTGGCTAGATTTCTCTAACACCTGATTAACCAAATTAAGCATTGGAATGAAATAGTAGTTTATATCGTAGCTTACAGCTGCACCAAAAGCATTTGTGGTATCTTTCTTAACTACAAACTGATTATAAGCAGGGTTTAACCAGGTTCTTAAATCGGTTTCGGCAGCCTTACTAAAACAAATGCCGATAATGGTTGGTTTGCCTTTACTAGCTTCGGGTATAACTACATTTTTTCCATCAAAAGTTTGTCCGGTAATAGTTGGAAACATTTTACCTGTACCGTGTTGTGCGTTTAGCTTTGTAAACGCTGCCAACAGCGTTATTAAAATTATTTTCTTCATTTTATCGATTTTTAAGATGTTGCTATTTTACAAATATATTTTAATACCAAAACAAAAATTTCTCAGCAGTTATAATACTGAGTAAACAATTGGTAACTTTGTAGTATGAATTGGAATGCCTTAGACCATATATCTCAACTGGATATGATTAACGAAGAGTCTAAATCTACACCTGTTTTGCTATTTAAACACAGTACCCGTTGCAGCATTAGTAGCATGGCTTTAAATAGAATTGAAAGTAATTGGAAAGATGGCGACAATCAACTAATAAAACCTTACTATTTAGATTTAATTGCCCATAGAGAGATATCTAACCAAATTGCCGAGCAGTATGGCATTGAGCATCAATCGCCGCAAGCCTTAATTATTTCAAACGGAGAGTGTATTTACCATGAATCGCATACTAATATACGCTATGCCGATATTATGAAATTGGCTAAGTAAATTATTTCCTACTTACTTTTTTGCAAATTTTTCGCAAATGGCAATCCATTCTTGAGGGGTGATTTTAGAACTTAACTCGCCTATAAGTTTATACGGTATTTGATCCATTTTTTTGAAACGAATACAAGCCTTACCCATATCTAATTTTACTTTAGAATGTTTTGGATATTCTGCTACAAACCAATCCAATAATTTTTTACTGCCATAAACACCCATGTGGTGCAGGGCTATAAAGTTTTTCTGCGAGCCCATATTTATAAAAGGCAATGGCAAGCTTGGGTTGCAATGGTAGCCTTTAGGATAGGTTTTAAGTGGAACTACATAACCAATCATGCCATAACTCATTTCTTCAGCAAAACCTTTAGGCAGATTTTTAAGAATAACTTTTCTTAATTCGTTAATGGCTTGCTTTCTATCTTCAGGAAGCTCACTAATATATTGGTCAACCGTTTTTGCTTTAGATTGCATGGCTTTATGATTTAAAAATACTTTCCTTCAGCTAGATAATGTTTTACGTAATCTTCAACCCCTTCTTCTAAAGTAGCAAAGGGTTTAGTGTAACCTGCTTTTTGCAGTTTGCTCATTTTGGCTTCGGTAAAATACTGGTACTTATCACGTATATCAATAGGGGTATCAATAAAATCAATTTGCTCGGGCACACCCATTGCTTTAAAGGTGTTTTTTGCCAAATCTAAAAAGGTGCGGGCTTTGCCTGTGCCCAAATTATAAATGCCGTTAGCAACTTTGTGTTGGTATAAAAATAGAATAACACTGCATAAATCTTTTACATAAATAAAATCACGTAGTTGACCACCATCGGTATAATTTGGATTATGCGAGCGAAACAATTTTACCTTGCCATTTTGTTGAATTTGGTTAAAGGCATGAAATATAACCGATGCCATACGCCCTTTATGAAACTCATTTGGCCCATATACATTAAAAAATTTTAAACCAACCCAATAGGGTGGTTTAGTAGTTTGTTTTAATGCCCATTTATCAAAATCGTTTTTGCTATCGCCGTAAGGGTTTAGCGGTTTCAGTTTTTCAATAATGCTTTCATTTTCATCATCATAACCAAACTCGCCTAAGCCATAAGTAGCCGCTGATGAGGCGTACACTAACGGAATGTTATGTTTGGCGCACAAATTCCAAAGGGTTTGGGTATAATGTAAATTCAGTTTATTAAAGGTTTCTACATCAAACAAAGTGGTATCGGTACGTGCACCTATGTGAAAAATAAATTCAACTTTACTTGCATTAGTTTCAAACCAAGCAGCTAAGTCAGCACGGTTTATTTTCTGCGTATATTTTTTACCTGCCAGGTTTTTATTTTTTTCTGCATCGGTAAAATCATCTGATATAATAACGTTTTCAAAACCTGCGTGGTTTAACTCGCTCACTAAACAACTTCCTATAAAACCAGCGGCGCCTGTAACAATAAGCATTTTATGTAGATTAAAATTCTTTCCAAAATTGCTTAAATAATTGCAGATAAAAAAACAGGTGGGCTATTTTAACCGATGCCAGTCCCCTACCCACCTACAAACCATTTTGACTTGCCTATTTATAGATGGCTATTTAATTAATAATATACCTTTGCAAAAATTATTTTAATGGACGCTACTACAAAGACAAAAGCAACTTTTACCAGATATGAAGTTTTAGTAATTGCCATTTTAGCCATTACACAGTTTACCGTTGTTTTAGATTTTATGGTGTTGTCTCCACTTGGGGCATTACTTATGCAAAAGTTACAAATAGGCACTTCGCAATTTGGTTATGTGGTATCGGCTTATGCTTTTAGTGCTGGTACAGCCGGTTTGCTAACCGCAGGCTTTGCCGATAGGTTTGACAGAAAAAAACTACTCCTGTTTTTTTACGGTGGTTTTATTTTCGGGACTTTTTTATGCGCTATTGCTCCCGATTATAAATTTTTATTAATGGCTCGTATAGTAACAGGTTTATTTGGCGGAGTAATTTCATCTATTTCCTTTGCTATTATAACTGATTTATTTAAAATGGAAGTACGAGGCAGGGTAATGGGTTTTGTGCAAATGGCTTTTGCGGTTAGTCAGGTAATGGGCATTCCAGTTGGACTTTTATTAGCCAACCATTTTGGCTGGCATTCTCCTTTTTTTATGATAGTAGGTCTTGCTGCATTAGTGGTTATGGTAATTTTTATATACTTAAAACCGGTTAATGAACATTTAAAACTAAAATCGGATAGAAATGCTTTTCAGCATTTACTAAAAACACTTTCCACTCCAAATTATGTAAGAGGTTTTATGGCAACCGTTTTGTTGGCAACAGGTGGTTTTATGCTGATGCCTTTTGGCAGTGCTTTTAGTATTAATAATTTAGGCTTAACGCAAGATCAATTACCTACTCTTTATTTTATAACAGGTATCTTTTCTATGATATTTGGTCCGCTTTCGGGTAGGTTGAGTGATAAAATTGGCAAATACAATATGTTTGTGGCAGGCTCTATACTAACTATTTTAATGGTGTCAATTTATACTCATTTAGGCATCACTCCTTTATGGCAGGTTATTTCACTCAATGTTGTTCTGTTTGTAGGCATTTCATCGCGTATGATTTCGGCTTCGGCGTTAATGACCGCTGTACCCGAGCCACAAGATAGGGGCGCTTTTATGGGCATAAACTCATCTATACAACAAATATCGGGTGGCGTTGCTGCATTTGCTGCGGGTAAAATTGTAGTGCAGGTTAAGGATGCTCCTTTGCAGCATTACGATATTTTAGGTTATGTGGTGGTTTGCAGCATGATAATTACATTAGGCATGATGTACATTATTAATAAACAAGTAATGAATAAAAAGCCTTTTATGCCTCCTGTTGCACCTATAAAAGAAGTGGTTGCAAAGGCAGAGTAAGTTTTTTGTTTTCGGTTAAAAAACCAACCAACAAACCCTCAAATTCTATTATAAATCAACCAACAGAATAACCAACAAAAAAGTTTTGTAAGTGCTTGTAAATTAATTTTATGAAGTGTTTGTAGAAAACAAAGCAACCAAGCATTCTAACACAAATTAACCAACAGAGGGCTATTTTTCAACCACTAACTTAGAATGTATAGAATATAGAAGGGATAGCAGTTTTTCCCCTCTTTTAAAGACTAATGTATCAGCCAAACAACTACGGGCTTTTTTTTACCATTAAAACGCCCCATAACGCACTTTAATGCCGTTTAAACAGAATTACCTTAATTAACTTTTAAGTGGCTTAAAACAGTTTTAAATAAGTTTGTAATTTATTTGTATTATCCTTAAAAAGTCGCAAAAAATTTGTATTTTTAAAATGGCATTAGTTTTGCAGGTATCAGGTCATGAAAAAACAATTAATAAGGTTACTTAAAATAACAGGCGTTTGTTTTACGCTAAGTTTGTTTTTCTTTTTTACAGAAGAGCCTAAAGTTCCTGCCTTTCCTAC
>DATHOW010000293.1:0-24856 GCA_035484495.1 Bacteroidia bacterium
AGGATTAACACCTGAAATTGAGCCGCATGTACTTGGTTGAGCCGCCGCCGTTGAAAAACCAAGCGCACTTTGAGAATAATTTGTGTTATAATAATAAGTAGTTGGGCCAAATACGGTTATTGTATTATATTCATATACATAAACATCGTACAATGTATTTGCTGTTAGCCCAGAAACAAATACACTAGTGCCTGTACCTTTATATATAATATAATTATCAGCAGCTCCGTTTACGGTAGAACCCGAACCATAGGTTGCATTAGCTGTATAATTTGTTGTGTTGTTTGAAGGAACATAACCCGCACTGGAGTTTTTTCGCATAACAACCATGCACGCTTGCCCATTGCCCCTTGTCCAGCTTATTGAAGCGGCTGTGCCAGGCCATTTATAAGCAAGTTGTGTATTAGAAGCTTCAACAGTTGGTGCCTGCGCCTGTATCTGACCTGAGATAAAAGAAAATGCTACAAAAATAATTAGTGAACGTAAAAGTTTTTTCATGGTTTTAAAAATTGAAAGTAAAAATATTACTTTTTTAAGGAACGAACGCAATCTTTCTCCATTTTGTTAAAAAGACGATAAGGTTGTGTAAAAGGTTGCCTAGTGTTTAAATTTTAACAAAATTATTTAGCATCTAAATAAACATGCCCATCTCGCCAATTATTTACGGCCATGTACCAAGGGTCTCTATAGTTTTGGCTACGAATAAGCTTATAATTATTTTCAGAAAAAGGGTTGTTTATTTTTTCGAACCTAAATGATACGGCAGTTGGCGTTCCCTCGTTGCCATACACCCAAGTTTCCATTTGTTTGGTTTTGTAGGTTTTGTTGGGCGGACCAAAAATTATATAAATCATCCCCATATCGGTTTTCCAGCCCTCAATGTGCGACGTAAAAAAGGTGTTTGCATCTTGCACGCGGTTATAATAACGCTTTATCAATTCTTTGGCTCTATCTTCTCCTCCACCTAAGGTGAGCCAAAATTTATCAATTGCTGCTTGCTTATCACTGGCATTTATCATTTTTTGATACTCATCTTTATTCATAATAAAACGAGTAGCAGCAATCATTTGCTCGTGCGACAACACTTTAGGGAAATATTGCTCCACCCCCATAACCGTGCAGCCAATTGAAGCGGTATCTAGCCTAACAAAATAAACGCCTTGCTTAGCTACTTTTAAGGGAACGCTATAACCATTTATACTGTTTACATAAAAAGTAGAATCGGGAATAGAAGGATATGGCAATGGTTCTTTTTGACTAAAAGGTGGTGGCGGTAACGAGTAATCGTTAGCAAAAAAATCTATCCGTGCTTGTTTAAAGTTTACACGCGTGTTGTATACATTTATATCATTTCCTTTTTCAATTTTATTAGAAAAGAAAACCTGTTTATCGTTGCCCAATATAAGATAGCTCTGTTGCCCATAAGGGTTCATTTTATCACACTTAATAAAATGTGTTTGATGACGTTTGCCATTATCATCGCTTATATAAAGTTCGATATAAGAATCTTGGGCTACATTTATTTTTAAAGAAATGTAACCCGCTATAATTTTTGCTTGTGGTTCGCCTGCAACCTTATCATTTATATAGACAGTGGATGAATCGAAGAAAACTTTAGCATCGGCATAAGGCAAAAATTTATAAAACACTTTTACGCGTGCCGAAAAGTTATTGGTAGAATCGGTTTTTTTATAGATAAGCTGCTTAGTATCTATACTATAATATAGTTGTGAGTTTATACTATCAGCGTGAAACAAAAATAGGTGTACATCTAAATCCTTCGCATCTTTACTATAAGTTTTACTTTGTTCTCTTTCTCTATCACGTTTTTGGGGTTTTGTGCTGTTGCACGAAAACAAAACCAACAACAAACCAATTACAGCAATATGTAATTTACTACTCATTACCAATTGATGCTTGCTGGTTATCATCATCTACCAAATTTGGAGGCAAAGCTTTAGTAGCTTTTGCACCAAGCTTTTCTATACTCTGCGCGCGGGATATTAAATTGCCCTTACCCTCTTTCAGCTTATTGAAAGCTGCACCATAGGCGGTTTGTGTACGGTCTATATTTTTACCTATATCACTTAAATCTTCTACAAAGGCAACAAACTTATCGTACAGGGCACCACTTTGCTTAGCAATCTCTAAGGCATTTTTGGTTTGTAATTCTTGTTTCCAAATAGCAGAGATAGTGCGTAAAGTAGCCAATAAAGTAGATGGAGAAACCACTACAATTTTTCTATCCCAAGCATACGAAAATAATTCCTGATCGGCTTGCACCGCTATACCAAACGAAGATTCGATTGGGATAAACAATAACACGAAATCGGGGGTGTTTAATGCTTCAGAGCTTGCATAGTGTTTATCACTTAAACCTTTTATATGAGATTTTATAGAAATAGTATGTTCTTTTAAAAACTGAGCGCGTTGCTCATCTGTATCGGCCGCCACATAATTTTGATAGGCAACCAAAGACACTTTAGAATCTACCACAATATGTTTGTTATCGGGCAAATAAATAATGGCATCAGGCCTTATCGTTTCTCCGTGCGCATTGTTAAGTGAAACTTGTGTTTTGTACTCGCCACGTTCTTTACTTAAACCGCTACGTTCTAATATTTTTTCTAAAATAACCTCACCCCAATTGCCCTGCGTTTTGTTATCGCCTTTAAGGGCTTTGCTTAGGTTGTTGGCATCGTCACTAACTTGTTTGTTAAGCTCTACAAGTTGTTTAATTTCCGTTTTAAGGGTAATGCGCTCGGCAGATTCTGCTTTGTAGGTTTTATCAACTTTATCCTCAAAATCTTTAATGCGCTCTTTTAAAGGGTTAAGAATTATATCTAAGTTGGTTTTATTTTGGTCGGTAAACTTTTGAGATTTCTCCTCTAAAATTTTATTGGCAATGTTTTCAAACTCGGTAGTTAGTTTTTTCTGAATTTCTTCTAACTCGGCTTTTTGTGTTTTTAATTTTTCATCCTGGTTTTTAAAGGCTTCTTCTGCCTTGGCTAAGCGGGCATTTGCAGCACTTAAATTGTTACGTTCAGTATTTAAGTCATTTAAAACAGTTTCTTTTTCTTTTAGCAATTCTGTTTTTTTGTTTTCAAATTCTTTACGCAGCGTTTCCTTTTCTGTTGCAGTATGCTCAACATCTTTTTTCAAAAGAAGTTTATCAGTTTCTAATGCCGCTATTTTTTTATCAAACTCAGATGTATCTAAAACATTGCTCGGACTTTTTTGTTTCGCCACCAAAAAACCAATAACAACACCAACAACAATTCCTATAATTAAAAACAAAATTTGCATGATTTAAAATTACAATTTATACTGAACTAAGGGGCGTAATTTGATAGTTAATTTTTCTTATTAATCAACATAGCCTCTATAAGCGGTGAAACCTCTTTAAATAAATCCATTTGAGCATCAGGGGTTTCTCTGCCCCCGCTTATAATACGAATTATTTTACCCTTTGCGTCTATTACCAAAGTAAAAGGATAACCGCTCCCTAAATTGTATCTATCTATAAAAGCTTGCGCATCGCTCACTATTTCAGCTTTAAAAACATGTTTATTTAAAAACTCCTGTACTTGTTGTTTTGGATCTTGTGAGATGGCAAGTACATTTATTTTATTTGGATACTTTTTTAAGAGCTCATTAAATGAGGGAATTTCATTTATGCAGGGCGGGCAATGCAAGTACCAAAAATTTACAACCAAAGGTTTACCCTTATAATCACTTATCTTTTTCTTTTTACTCTGCAAGGTGATAACCGAATCATTTGGCATTTGACAACCAATAACCATATCCTGCGCCTGCTTTATGCGTATAAAAACAGAATCAAAATCAAATTTTGCGTTTCTAAACTCAGTAGCTTTATCGTAACAAGTTGTTTGGGCAATAACAAAACTTTGCGCACAAATAAGTAATGCTAAAAAAAGGTTTTTCATGCTAATTATTAATGCAGCAAACCCTGCAGTTTGGCTTTAGCTTCAACTGTAAATTCAAGTTGGTTACGTAAAGCCCATTGCACAAATTTCTCTGTAAAAATTTGTTTTTGGTTTTCAGCTAAACGGTCTGTTTCTAAGGCAACTGTTTTTTTATCTTTTAATTTAAGGTAAAAAATATCGTAACGATATTCTACACTATCTATTTGCGAGGCAAATATTTTTTGTTCGCCTTCTAAAGAGATTAAAACGTAGTTGGCAAACAAGCTCATGTAATAAACGTGTTGTCTTATCTTTAAGATAAACACCAGCAAATCGGCAATGATGATGATAAATAATAAAGCCGCTAAAAACATTAAGCCCGATGAAGATATCCAAAGTACACCGCCCGCAATGGCAAAAGCACCTAAACGAATAAGTTTATGAGAGATAACATCATAAGGCAAATAAAAGAATCTATCAAAAGGTAAATTCATTTTTGCCAGCTTGGTAGAAAACTCGGCTATCGAAAAAAACAAATACAAAATACCGAGCCCGATTTGCAAGAGGAATAATATGTTTCCGTTTGGTACACCAATAAATAAATAACTGCTAGTAACAATTAATGCCACGAGCAAAGTAAGGTGTTTAAATAAAGAAATGGTTAGTTTTTGCATTAGGGTTGTTCGTTATAAATTAATTCTAAAACAGTTTGTCCAACCACCTTCAACGTATTTTTGTCAATTAATTTTATATCGTCGGCAAGGGTGTGGTGTTCAGCAAAAAATCTGTTTCTATCGGGGTCGTAACCAATAATATCAACACAAGGAATGCTGGCAAATTTATTTATATACACATGGTCGTCGGTAATTGGGCCAATTTGTTTTCGAATAAAATAATTACTGTACCCCAAATTATTTGCCGTGCTCCAAATTTTATTTACAAAAGTTGAGGCGTAAAAAACAGACCTTTCTTCTTGAGGAAACACTACATTTTTTGTCCCTACCAAATCTAGCAGAATTCCAAATTTGGCGGTGTAACCTTGTTTATGAGGGTTTTTGCTCCAATACTGAGAACCTAAACCCCAATCATCTTCCATTTCGTAAGCACTTTCAACTTGGCCTTTACCATAATCTTCCATGTCCCACAACATAATATCAATGCCAATGTTTGGTTTTTGTTTTGCTATAACACGGGCAATTTCTATTAAAATGCCTACTCCACTTGCTCCATCATTAACGCCCGGGCAAGCCTTTTTTGCATTAGCTTTATTGCTATCCTCATCACAAAAAGGGCGAGAATCCCAATGCGCACATAACATAACACGCGAGGTGTTTTCGGGGTTAAAAGAAGCAATGATATTTTTTGATAGCCATTTTTTTTGGTCAAAAGAGGTTACAGTTGCTTTTTGAATCATAACATCAGCACCATATTCTTTAAATTTTTTTTCAAAATAAGCTACTGCCTTTTCATGCGCTTTGCTACCCGGTTCGCGCGGACCCATATCTGCCTGAACTTTGATAAAAGAAAAAGCAGAATCTTGATTAAAAGCAGGAGCCGTTACGTGTTCTGCTTCAACTGTTTTTACTTCGGGTTGTTTTGTTTCTTCTACCTTTTTGGTTTCGGTGTTGGTACAAGAAGCCAAGTACAAAATACAAGATGCAAGTACTAAAATTTTAATTTTCATCATTGGTTTAATTAATTGTCCAAGTGGCGCCTTCTTTGCCATCTTTTATTTGAATGCCACTTTCCTGCAAACGATTACGAATTTCATCAGAAGTAGCGTAGTCTTTATTATCTTTTACTTTTTTGCGCAAATCAATTACCAGGTTCATTACACTATTTAAAACTTCAACACTTTTTCCTGCTTGCTCTTCGCGTTTTATGCCCATAACATCCACTAAAAAATCTTGGTATATTTTTTTCAGTAGAGTAATGTCATCCGCAGTAAGTGTTTCTTTTTTATCGTTGACTGTATTAATTATACGAGCACACTCAAATAATTGAGAAAGCAAAATAGGTGTATTAAAATCATCATTCATAGCAGCATAACATGCTTCTTGAATTTTTTTGATGTCAACTGATGAAGTCGGCGATGGGCTTAATTTTTCTAAGGTGCTGTAACTTTCTATTAAACGGTTATACCCTTTTTCAGATGCTTGCAGGGCTTCATTAGAAAAATCCAAGGTGCTTGAGTAATGTGTTTGCATCATAAAAAAGCGTACTACCATTGGGTTATAGGCTTTTTCAAAAAGTGGATGTTTGCCATCTAACTTTGCCTGAGATGGTGTTGCACTTGGCGAATCGGCAGCGAGTTTCATGCCGCTAAATAATTCTACCGGTAAAAAAACATTGCCTAACGAGCGCGACATTTTTTGTCCGTTAAGTGTAAGCATGTTTGTGTGCACCCAGTAATTTACCGGTGCAGCACCGCAGCAGCCTACACTTTGTGCAACTTCATTTGTATGATGGGTTGGGATTAAATCCATGCCGCCACCATGTATATCAAATGTTTCTCCTAAATATTTTTGGCTCATTGCCGAACACTCAATATGCCAACCGGGGAAACCAACACCCCAAGGTGAGTTCCAACGCATAATGTGTTCGGGCTTCGCTTTTTTCCATAATGCAAAATCTAAACGACCTTTCTTTTCTTCTTGTCCGTCAAGCTCGCGTGTGTTTTCCAATTGGTCATCTAAATTTCTACCCGAAAGAATTCCGTAGTTATGTGTTTTGGCAAATTTTTCTACATCAAAATAAACGTTGCCATCTTTTTCGTAAGCAAAACCTTGCTTAATAATTTTTTCAGTCATTTCAATTTGCTCAGGTATATGACCCGATGCCGTAGGCTCTATACTAGGCGGCAATAAATTAAGCAAACTCATAACCTCACGAAAACCAAACGAATAACGTTGCACAATTTCCATAGGCTCCAGTTGCTTTAAGCGCGCCTGTTTACCAATACGGTCTTCACCTACACCGGCAACTTCATCTTCTAAATGCCCCACATCGGTAATATTGCGCACATAACGCACTTTGTACCCAATGTGTAACAAGTAACGATACATAATATCGAACGAAGTAAATGTGCGGCAATTGCCAATGTGCACATCGCTATAAAGGGTTGGTCCGCAAACATACATGCCCACCAAAGGGGCATTAATGGGTTTAAACAATTCTTTTTTGCGGGTTAATGTGTTGTGAATATATAATGGTTGCATGGCTATTTTAAAGAGTGTAAAAATACTTTTTTTTTGTCAGTTAAAGTCACGCTATTGTTAATGATTTTATTATCTTGCTTGGGTTTTAAACAACCTAAAATGGAAACAAAACTTCAAGTAAAAAACAGCATAGATATTAAAGCCACAGCTGCCCAAGTTTGGGATGCCCTGGTAAACCCTGCAAAAACCAAAGTTTATATGTTTGGCTGCGAAACGGTATCTGACTGGAAAGTTGGTAGCCCGCTTTTATGGGAAATGATTTATGAGGGTAAAAAACTAATCCCCGTAAAGGGCCAAATTTTAGCCATTCAGCCTAACAAACTTTTAAAATATACGGTGATAGACCCCAACGCATCGTACCCCGATGTACTAGAAAACCACTTGAATGTAACCTATGAGTTAGCCGAGCAAAACGGACAAACCACTTTAACCGTTTTACAAGACGGTTTTGAAGGTGCTGCCGAAGGCGAAAAACGTTATAAAGATGTTGCTAATAATGGCGAGGGTTGGAACCCTATTTTAGTTCAGATAAAAAAACTGATAGAGGCTAATTAGTTTACAGCAGCCACAATTGAGCTTACAAAATCATCTTGCTTAAAGTTTTTGTGCTGTGTTAAACCCAAACGTACTATTACCAATTTTTTTGACGGTATAACAAATACACGTTGCCCTTCGTAGCCATCAGCAAAATACATATCGGCCGGTGATTTTGGGCATTCTCTTTCTTTTTCGCCTGCATTTAACCAAAACTGATAGCCATATTCTTTTTTATCAGAAGCCGGAGCAGGCACAGCAGTTTGTTGTACCCAATCTTCAGTTAAAATACGTTGACCATTATACAAACCTTTATTATAATACAACAAACCAAAACGAGCCCAATCTCTGGCAGTAGCATACATATAAGATGAGCCTACAAAAGTACCCGACTCATCAGGCTCCATAACTGCGCTGTACATGCCCAATTTATAAAACAAACTATCATAAGGGAATTTGTGATAAGCGTTATCACCCACAATTTGCCTTACCATGCGCGATAAAATATTGCTGTTACCACTTGAATAATAAAACACCGTACCCGGTTTATCTTTCAACCGATGTGAGGCCGTGTAAGCACCCATATCTGTGCGCTGAAACAACATTTTAGTAGCGTCACAACTCTTGGCATAGTTTTCTTCAAAAGCTAAACCACTGCTTTGTTGTAACAAATCTTTAGTAGTTATTGCATGGCGTGGGTCGGTATCATCTATCCACTCTGGCACTGGTGCAGGGTTATTTATGTTTAGTTTTCCATCTCTTACCAAAATACCTACTAAGGCGCCGGTAACACTTTTGGTCATGCTCCATCCTAGTAGTTTAGTATCTCTGGTAAAACCGGGCGCATATTGCTCTGCCACAATTTTGCCATCATACAAAACAATTACAGCACGGGTGCGAATGGGTTTAGCGGCATCTGCTTCTTTAAAAATATTGTTTACGGCTTCCATTAATTTTGCTTGGTTTACTGCCGCAGGAATGCTATCCGTAGTTTTATTACCCATAGGCCATGCAACTGTATCTTGATTAATGGCAGGTGTTTGTGCTAAATTAAAATCTTGCTTACGTAATTCATCTTCGGGCATTTCGCTAACCAAAGTAGCTCCTAAACCTTTGCGATAAATGGCTTTGTATTTACAAAAACCAAATACCGACCCTGTTACTGAAGAGTCTTTATAATCAACCTTAAACGTGCCCAACTTCATAGCAGCAAAACCCAATTCTTGTTCGCGCACTTGTTGCTCGTTACGATGTGCCACAAAAATAGCCGAACACATGTTTTTAGCCCCATAGCCACTTATTATTGGAAAAGATTTACGGCAGTAATTAATGCCATAACCCAATGCCACAATTACAACCAATAATAATATACGTTTAATTAATTTCTTTTTTTGCATAGTAAATATTTCGACAGATAAATTTAGCAAATAAAACGCACGATATACAACATCTTATCTAAGAAAATTATTTAGGTTTGAAAGAGATAAATAAAATGGAATACCGAATAGAAACTTTACAGGAAAAAAAATTAGTTGGCAAACGCATAGTAACCACTTTTGCCAATAATAAAACAGTTGAAATGTGGCGCAGTTTTATGCCACGCCGAAAAGAAATTAAAAACAACATTGGCACCGACCTTTATTCGATGCAGATATACCCGCCTTTGTTTTACCAAAATTTTAGTCCTTATACCGAGTTTGAAAAATGGGCAACTATTGAGGTAACAAACTTTAATGCAGTACCTGATGGGATGGAAAGCTTTACCTTGAAAAATGGACTTTATGCTGTGTTTTTATACAAAGGACCTGCCAGCGCAACAGCACCCTTTGAATATATTTTTGGAAAATGGATGCCAAATTCAAATTATGTGATAGATGACAGACCTCATTTTGAAATATTGGGAGAGAAATATAAAAATGATAACCCCTATTCGGAAGAAGAAATTTGGGTGCCAATTAGACCTATTTAATGCTATTTTTTCATTAGTAATATTCTATTTCACGAATAGTCATAGTATAATCTGTTCCTTCTTTGCTTATTCTTTTTATCCAATTGCCAAATTTATCATACTCATAACTGGTAATCCTTCTGCTATCCATGCTACCGTTTGCTTTATATGTGTTTTTTTCAGTTGGGTTGCCTATTTCATCAAACTTACTAATGACACCCCACTTTAACTTTCCATCCGGTTTATATTCATAGTTTTCGAATAAATTTCCTTTAGTATCATATTTATATATATGCTTCCAATTTAATTTATCGGATGCGTTATACATATTTTCTTCATCTTGATTTCCCTTGTCGTCGTATTTATAAACATACTTACAATTTAAATTACCATCTCCATCATAATAATTTGCCTCTATTTTATTAAATTTAGTATCGTATTTAAACTTTCCTCTTCTGCATAATCTGCCATCAGCATTGTACCAATTTTCTTCGATAAGATTATTTTTCTCATCATATTTATAAATATACTTCCAGTCTAAACTACCATCGGGTCTATACAAGTCTTCGTCAATCCTGCTTAATGAATCAATGTATTTATATATGTGTTTCTGATATCTTTCTGTGCCCATTACATAAATAAACCATTCTGTTTTATTTCCTTTTTCGTTGTATAATTTTAAAAAATTATCCTTTTCTGTAATTTTTTTGCTACCCTGGACTACTTCGCCAAATTTTTCTAAAACAAAGTAATTGTTTTGTTTTATTTGTTTTACATTACCCTTTAAACCTTCTTTTTGCAAATCGTTTTTAATTGCAGTGGTTTGGCAAAAACAAAAAAATGGTAAGCCTAGTAGTATAAATAGTTGTTTTTTCATAAAATGGTGTTTAGTACTTCTACCAAAGGTAAAGCATCAAAGTGCCAATATTATTGCAACTTTTTAAGTGGTACGGTTTCTCTCTTAAAAGGTCGGTTTTAACACAAAAACGGTTAAACAAGGCTCTGTTTTTCACTTAACTTTTTATGTATAAACAAACAAAGTCCCTAATTCACAAGAACTAGGGACTCAATTAGACAGAAGTAATTTCTGAATTACTTCGCAGTATCAGGAATAAACTTGATAGATAGTGAATTTACGCAATAGCGTTGCCCGGTAGCTGTTGGTCCGTCATCAAAAATATGACCTAAATGCCCGCCACAACGTGCACACATAATTTCGGTGCGCACCATGCCAAACGATAAGTCTTTTTTCTTAATAACATGGTCGCCAATGCCAACTTCTTTATCAAAACTAGGCCAACCACAGTGGCTTTCAAATTTCATGTCAGATGTAAATAACTCATAGCCACAAGCTCCGCAAACATACTTGCCCTTTTTAAAATTATCTGTGTACTCGCCTGTATAGGCAGGCTCGGTGCCTTTTTCTCTAAGCACATGATATTGCTCAGGGGTTAATTCTTTTTTCCACTCAGCTTCGGTTTTATTTATTTTATCGTTGCTCATTTTTATGGGATTAGTTGGTTGTTGCTGGCAACTTGCCACTATACATGTAGCAATAAACATACCAGACAGGATTAACTTTTTCATAACTTCTATTTACTCTATAGACGAAAGATACGCCCAAACCTTACAATTATTTTTCTAATTGATAATGATTATAATCTTTTAACACGGTGGCAATAAATTCGCCATCTTTCATAGTGGTTACCACACCAATTTTACTTTTTATTTTAATTGCCAGTTTTGCAAGAGATTCGGTATGTCCTGTTTGGGCAAAAAAATCGTGTACATCTTTTACCAATTGTATATCGGCATCGTTTAGCAAAGCAACTTCTTTAAAAACAGGTTTATAACTATGATGCGCTTCTTGCTGCAAAATGGTATCTTGTAAAGTAACGGCAGGTTTAATTCTTATCACAGTAGTTCCTGCAGCCATATCACCTAAACGTTGGGAGTTTCGGCTTGAGGCAATACAAATTATGGCAATTAAGCCTTCGCACATATCAATTTCTAACAAGCGGATAAGCCAACGTAATAAATAAGAGCCTACTGATGGTTGTGTGCCATCTAACTTAACCACTTTTATTTTCATTATTTTTTTACCCAAAGTTTGCCCATGCATAAAAACTTCAAACAAAAAATCGTAAAAAATATAGGGTAGCAAAAACATCAAATAGTAAATAACCAAAGACGCTGTGCTACTTGACCTATCACCAAAAAAAGCAAAAAAGCCAAATAAAATACTTAGTGTAATTAAAAAGCCTATTTTAAATAAAAGGTCTAAAATGCCTGCCAGCATACGGTTTCCTAGTCCGGCGGGTTCGTAGTCAATAACTACGTTTTGCGAGGTGTTTATAACAACGGGTTCCAAAAAATAAAATTGTATAGCAAATAATGCAAAAAATTGCCATATTAGCAATAGAATTATTTTGTGAGAGAAATTACTTTTTTAAAAGAGCAAGCAGGCAAATGGCAGGATTTTGAAAAACTGCTGAACGAAAAAAATGCCAATCCGCAAAAGCTGGCAGGTTTGTTTATTGAAGTAACTGATGATTTAAGTTACGCACGTACACACTACCCCACTTCTAAAACCACGCAGTATCTTAACGGGTTAGCTGCAAGAGTACATCAGGAAATTTATAAAAACAAAAAAGAAAACAGAGGCAGGTTTTTTACTTTTTGGAAAATAGAAGTGCCCCTGATAATGTTTAAATATAGAAAGCAATTATTGTTATCGTTTTCCATTTTTGCCATTTTTACCCTGCTTGGTTTTGTATCAGAAATATATGACGAAAATTTTGTGCGCTTTGTATTAGGCGATGGTTATGTAGATGCTACCATAGAGCGAATTAGAAAAGGCAACCCTTTGGGCATTTATGGTGAAGATGAACAAACAAGTATGTTTTTACGCATTACGATAAACAACATTTTTGTATCGTTTATGGTGTTTGTTATGGGACTTTTATTTTCATTCGGTACGGCGTATCAGTTATTTAAAAACGGAGTTATGCTAGGGGCTTTTCAGGGTTTTTTTTGGAAATACAATTTGTTTGCCAAATCGTTATTAGTGGTTTGGATACACGGCACTTTCGAGATTTCGGCCATTATTATTGCGGGAGCAGCAGGTTTTGTATTGGGTAATAGTTTACTATATCCGGGCACTTACAAACGAATAGAATCTTTAAAAATTGGAGCAAGAAATAGTTTAAAAATTATTGTAGGCATTGTACCTGTTTTTATTGTGGCAGGTTTTTTAGAAAGTTTTGTAACCCGTTATACTAATATGCCCTTGTGGCTTAGCTTGTTTATCATTTTAGGCTCGCTTACCTGCGTTATTGGTTATTTTATTGTGTACCCCATATATGTTTCAAAAAAATTGAACCAAAAAATTACTAACGATGAAAAAAATTGAATTACGCAAAGCCCGCGATTTTGGCACCCTGTTTAACGACAGTGTTGCTTTTTTACGTACAAATTTTAAATCATTTTTCGGGATACTTCTTTTTTTATCAGGGCCGTTTGTACTACTTACGGGATTATTGATGGGCTATTTACAATTTATTTCAGAAAAAATAACCGAGTCAAATATGCTATCCGGCAATTACAGAGGTGCCAGTATGTTTTTGGGTAGCTCAGTTACTACAACCCTACTTTTTGTTTTAATTTTTTTACTTACTACCTTAGTTACTAATGCCAGCATTGCATTGTACTTTACCCTGTATGATAAAGCAAAGCCTGAAGAGTTACCTATACAACGCAGCAGCATTTCGCAATTATTAGCCGCAGCCTGCTGGCGTTTGTTTTACAACTTGCTTTTATTTTCCGTCATATCGGTTGTCATTGCCTTAGCCTTTACAGGTTTGTTTTTTTTACTTTTTCTCGTTCCCGGTTTAAACATAGTTTTAATATTTGTTTTAGTTATAGCCGGGTTAATTTTTTTCCCTCCGTTGATATATGTAATTACAGTTGCCAACTTTATAGTTATACGCGATGAAATTTTAATTACTGAAGCCATTGGTAAAGCGCTAAAATACATGCGCGGACACTTTTGGAAAACATGGCTTTTTATTTTTTGCGCCTTGGTTTCTTTAAGTATGTTGTATTTACTTTTTAGTTTACCATCTGTTATGCAAGGTTTTATAAATGGTTTTACGAGAGGTGTAAGGGGCGTAAACACTTTTGCCACCAATCATACTTTAATGTATATAATTTTCTCAGCCGTATCTATGCTTGGGCGAATGATAATTATTAGTCCCATACTAACCTGTTTTTGCGTGTTTAATTTTTATAGTCAGGAAGAAAGCCACGAGGGTACTTCTTTAATGAACCGAATAGATACGTTTGATATAAAATAAGGTGAGATATTTTCTTTTTATATTTCTTTTTTGTTGCTCTGCTTCTATTTTTTCGGTTGAGAAAAAAGTGATTGTTTATGACACAAGCAGCACTCACGTCATAAAGAAAGCATCCGCAGAAAAAGAGAAAGAAGTTTTTGCCGATAAAGATTTCATCTATAAAAAAGACGCTAAGGAATCTAAAAGTTGGTGGGATGCTTTTTTAGAATGGTTATCTAGATTGCTTGGCAAATCAATAGACAAAAACCCAACCCTATCTTACAACATACTTAAATATACGTTTATAACAGCTTTTATACTTGGGTTAATTTATATTTTATGGAAATCTAAATTTATTGGCTTACTAAACCGCGATGCTAAAAAATTAGACGGCACATCTTTTACCGATTTACCCGAAAACATAGAAGGACTTAATATAGATGCCCTTATTGAAGAAGCTCTACAAGAACAAAATTACAGGTTGGCTGTGCGTTGGTGCTTTTTAAAATCGTTGCAATGGCTAAATAAGCAAAACAAAATTGCATGGCAACCCGCCAAAACAAATGTAGATTATCAACAAGAGTTAAAAGATAAAACGCTTAAAGCAGAGTTTACATCTTTAAGTTACGTATTTGAGTACGTGTGGTATGGCGAAACAGATTGCAATGAAAAGCTTTGCATTGATTATAAAGCTAGGGTAGAAAAATTTATACAAACACATGTTTAAAGGCAACAACAAATATTATTTTATTTTGCTGTTGCTATTTGTTGCAATGGTGTGGATAGAATATAACCAACCTAAACCTGTCGACTGGCGAAGAACATACACCAAGCAAGATAAAATTCCTTTTGGATGCAATGCCTTTTACCGTTTGTTAGATGAAGATATTTTTAAGGATAAAGTAGAAGTACAAAACCAAACACCTTTTAATGTATTAGCAACTTTGCCAACTAAAAAAACTGCGTATGTGTTTATTAATAATAATCTTACATTTTCTGATTTAGATTGCAAGTACTTGTTTGATTTTGTAAACGAGGGCAACACCGTTTTTATGGCCGCCAATAGTTTTAGCAGCTTAATTGCAGATACATTTAAAATTGAAACCGAATACGCATACAACTTATTTAATGATAGTACCAAAAAACTAGTGCTCAATTTTTATAGTCCGGCCTTAAAGGCAACCAAAAGCTACATATATCCCAAAGCAATTGATGTTGCCGATTTCAGAATTTTCGACACAACAAAAGTTACCCTGCTAGCTGGCACAGATTCTACCCCTTTATTTATAAAAGCACCTTGGGGTAAGGGTAATTTTTATTTTTTATCGGTGCCCGATATTTATACCAATTATTTTGTGGTTAACGACCCTAACAGAGAAACTGTTTATAAAACACTTAGCTACATAGACGCTGATGTAATTTGGTGGGACGAATATTATAAAAGTTTTAACACGCAAAAGGGCTCTTATTTTCAGTTTATTTTTGGCAACGATTCGTTATACGCTGCTTATACTTTAACAGGTATAGCTTTACTTATTTTTATGATTTTTGCTTTAAAGCGCAGGCAAAAAGCCATTGCTATTATTGAGCCTTTGCAAAATACCACCTTACAGTTTGTTGAAGTAGTTGGCAGCGTTTACTACAACAGTAAAAACCATAAAATAATTGCCGAAGAAAAAATTAATTCGTTTTATGAATTATTGCGAGTTAAGTTTTCTATTACAGGTAGAAATATAGATGAAGAAGCTGCTTTACGTATTTCTAAATTATCTACCATTAACTTAGATGAAATAAAGAAACTAATAGCAATGCTACATTACATAACTAAACAAACGTCGATTACTGAAAAAGAACTGATAGAACTAAACACTTTAATTGAAAAATTTTACAAACAAAATAAACGTTAACCCATGGAAAATTTTGAAACCCGCATTGATTTAAGCGGCATTAACCAAACTACCGAAGCCCTAAAACATGAAATAGGCAAGTACATTATTGGTCAGCAGCAAACCATTGATTTATTATTGATGGCACTGTTGGCAGACGGGCACGTTTTATTAGAAGGTGTGCCTGGTGTAGCAAAAACACTAATGACAAAACTTTTGGCAAAAACAATTGATGCGCAATTTAAACGCATACAGTTTACACCCGATTTAATGCCAAGCGATGTAATTGGAACAATGATATATAACGCAAAAACTAATGAGTTTGAATTTAAACGTGGTCCGTTGTTTGCAAACATTGTACTTACCGATGAGATAAACCGTGCGCCGGCAAAAACACAAGCTGCTCTGTTTGAAGCCATGGAAGAGCGACAAATAACGGTAGATGGTGTAACACATATACTTGATAGTCCGTTTATGGTGTTGGCAACGCAAAACCCTATTGAGCAAGAGGGAACCTATCGCTTACCTGAGGCACAATTAGATAGGTTCTTATTTAAAATAGAAGTTTCCTATCCGAATTTAGAAGAAGAGAAACAAATTTTAAAAACCTTTCATCAAAATAAAAACACAGTTGATTTTAACAGCGTAAAAAGTTTTTTAAATGCCAATACTATTATCATACTAAGGCAAACGGTAAAACAAGTACATGTTGAAGAAAATTTAATGAGTTACATAGCACAAATAGTGCATGAAACACGCAATCATTCTTCCATTCTATTAGGGGCATCGCCAAGAGCTTCTTTAGCTATTATGAATGCCTCTAAGGCTTGTGCTACATTACGAGGCAGAGATTTTATTTCGCCCGATGATATAAAATTTGTTACGCCACATATACTTAAACATCGCATAACGCTTACCCCTGAAAAAGAAATGGAGGGTGTTTTGGTTACCGAAGTAATTAATCAAATACTTGAAAAAATAGATATACCTAGATAATAGATGAAACTAAAACTACCTGAAATATACTTTACTAACCGAAGCTACGCTTTAACAGCAGCTTTGGTGTTTGTGTATTTATTGGGTTTTATTAATGTTTTGTTTTATCACTTGGCTAATATTTTATTGTTACTGTTTTTAATAGCCTTTGTATTAGATGTATTTGTTTTATTTAGAAATAAAACCGGAGTGTTTGCTAAACGTTTAACCGGCGCTAAACTTAGCAATGGAGACGAAAACATTGTTAGCATTAAAGTAGAAAACAACTATGGCTTTAAAGCATACATAACCGTAATTGACGAATTGCCTGTACAATTTCAAATACGGAATTTTGAACGAAAAGTTATTCTTGAAAGTGGTAAAGAAAATTTCGTACGATACTCGCTTCGTCCGGTACAAAGGGGCGAGTACTATTTTGGCGCTATACGTGTTTTTGTTGCATCAGTCATTAATTTAATTGAAAGACGTTTCTCTTTTGAGCAAGGTGCTATGTTACCTGTATATCCATCTTTTATACAAATGCGTAAGTATGAATTATTAGCTATACATAACAGACTAACCGCAGGTGGTATAAAAAAAATAAGGCGTATTGGGCAAACCTCAGAGTTTGATCAGATTAAAGAATATGTTGCCGGAGATGATATTCGTACTGTTAACTGGAAAGCTACCGCACGCCGAGACAAATTAATGGTAAATAAATATCAGGATGAAAAATCGCAATCGGTTTATTGTTTGGTTGATATGGGGCGAAATATGAAAATGCCTTTTGAGCAAATGGCTTTACTAGATTATGCCATAAACGCATCATTAGTCATCTCAAACATTGCCCATTTAAAAAATGATAAGCCGGGCTTAATAACTTTTACACACGAAATAAAAAGTCATATTGCAGCCGAAAGAAGAAACTCGCAAATGATGCGAATTATTGAAACCCTATATAATCAGCAAACAAATTTTAGTGAGAGTGATTTTGAACGTTTATACATGCACGTAAAACACACCGTTAATCAACGAAGTTTATTATTGCTGTTTACAAATTTTGAATCGTTAAGTTCTTTAAAACGTCAGTTAAAATATTTAAAACAAATTGCCAAACAACATTTACTGGTGGTTATATTTTTTGAAAACACGGAGCTAAAAACCATGCTGACAAAAAATGCCGACAGCACGTTTGATATTTACTATAAAACCATTGCCGAAAAATTTGAACTGGAAAAACGATTAATTATAAAAGAGCTTTCTGCTTGTGGCATTCAAAGTATATATACGGCTCCGCAAAACCTTTCAGTTAACACCATCAATAAGTATTTGGAGCTTAAAGCCAGAGGGCTGATATAGCGTTTTATCTCCTAACTAAATTCTTAATCATCAATTTTAATTCGTAATTTCGCTTCATGTTTACATCAGACCAGTTGAAAGACCTTCTGGAGCGCTCGCAGGCGTTGAGGAGGCATCTTTGACATCGACAACAAGCTTCACGAAATAATACAGGAAGAAGAAAAAACACTTGCACCTGATTTTTGGAACGACTCTAAGAAAGCTGAGCAGCTTTTGCGCACCATTAAGTTAAAAAAAGATTGGACAACAGCATACGCCCAGCTAACCAGCTTGGTTGATGACGTAAATACATTATACGAGTTTCATAAAGCAGGCGAAGCCAGTGCCGAAGAAACCGAAGAGCAATTTAAAATTGCCTACAAAAAATTAGAAAGTTTAGAGTTTAAAAACATGCTTAGCGGTACCGAAGATGTACTTAATTGTGTGATAGAAATAAACGCCGGTGCAGGTGGTACCGAAAGTTGCGATTGGGCAAGTATGCTTATGCGCATGTATATTATGTGGGCTGAAAAAAACGGATTTAAAGTATCCGAAAACGACCATCAAGACGGAGACGCTGCCGGCATAAAATCGGTATCTTTGCAAATAGAAGGCAGCTATGCCTATGGTTATTTAAAGGGCGAAAATGGGGTGCATCGCTTAGTACGTATATCTCCATTTGATGCCAATGCCAAACGCCACACCTCTTTTGCATCGGTTTATGTATATCCTATTGTTGATGATACTATTGAAATAAATATTCCGCCGGCTGATATTGAAATTAGCACCGCCCGTTCAGGTGGCGCAGGTGGACAAAACGTAAATAAGGTTGAAACCAAAGTGCTTATAAAACATTTGCCAACGGGCATACAGGTAATGTGCCAAATAGAACGTTCTCAGCTTGGTAACAGAGAAAGGGCTATGCAAATGCTTCGCTCTCAATTATATGAGATAGAAATGCGCAAGCGCAATGAGGCAAAACAAGCCGTAGAAGCCGGAAAGAAAAAGATTGAGTGGGGTAGCCAAATACGTAATTATGTATTTCACCCATATAAATTGGTGAAAGATTTACGTACCGATTACGAAACAAGTGACGTGCAGGGTGTTATGGATGGCGATTTAGATGAATTTATTAAAGAATATTTAATGGAATACGGCGAAAAGTCGTAACTTAATACTGTAAATTTGTAAAAAATAGAGATTGAGCTTATGTTAATGCTACCTATCATAAATAAAATAAGTCGTAAGTTCATTTTAAATGAGCTTACACCTGAAAGATTTGTGCGCAAAACAAACAACGGTAATAACGAAATTTATGTAATTACGCATCACAATTCGCCATACACCATGATGGAAATTGGTCGTTTGCGCGAATTAACCTTTCGTTATGCAGGTGGTGGCACAGGTAAAAGCCTTGACATTGACGAGTATGATGTTT
The DNA here is from genome assembly GCA_035484495.1 of Bacteroidia bacterium. Classification (GTDB taxonomy): domain Bacteria; phylum Bacteroidota; class Bacteroidia; order B-17B0; family Aurantibacillaceae; genus PALSA-968. The sequence continues at coordinate 19,598 of DATHOW010000293.1, forward strand.
CATCGCATCCATACAAACAACTACTGGTTTGGAATCCGGAACACAAAGAAATTGTGGGTGCTTATCGTTATATAAAATGTAAAGATGCAGGTTATAAAAACGGACAGATTGATTTAGCAACTACCGAGTTGTTTAAATTTTCGCCTGTTTTTTATAAAAACTATTTAGATAAGACAATAGAGTTAGGCCGTTCGTTTGTTCAGCCAAGCTATCAGCCCGGTGAACAATTTAGAAAAGGATTATTTTCATTAGATAATTTGTGGGATGGTTTAGGTGCCATTATAGTTGATAACCCCGATTGCAATTACTTTTTTGGTAAAGTAACCATGTACACCCATTTTAATAAAGAGGCTAGGGACATGATACTTGCCTTTATGAAACATTATTTTCCGGATAAAGAAAATATGGTAAAACCAATTCGTTCAGTAAAAGGTAAAACCAGAGTATCTGCTTTTGTAAAAAGAGTAGTTTACCCTACTAAAAGAAGCGCACGAGTAGCCGCTTTTGTAAAGAGTTTAGATGGCCTATCGTATAAAGATGGCCACATGATTTTAAATAAAGAAGTACGCGAGTTAGGAGAAAACATTCCGCCATTGGTAAATGCTTATATGAACCTATCGCCTACTATGAAAACCTTTGGAACTGCTATTAATAAAGACTTTGGAGGCGTAGAAGAAACCGGTATTATGGTTTGCATAAACGACATTTACGATTCAAAAAAACAACGCCATATCGATTCTTATAAAAAAGAATTGTAAAAAAAACATGCAAATAACCTCCGCAGATTTTGCTATTAGTAGCACCGATGTAAATAAATGTCCGAAAACACATTTTCCTGAATTTGCTTTTATTGGCAGAAGTAATGTGGGCAAATCATCGGTTATAAACATGATTTGCAATAAAAAAGTAGCACATACATCAGGCAAACCGGGTAAAACAAGATTGATCAATCACTTTTTAGCAAATAACTCATGGTACGTAGTTGATTTACCGGGCTATGGTTATGCAAGTGTTTCTAAAACAGACAGAGTAGAGTTTGAAAAATTTATTTCGTTTTATATTTTAGAGCGTAAAAATTTAGTTTGCCTTTTTGTGCTGATAGATATACGCCTACCATTACAAGCCATTGATGCGCAGTTTATGCAGTGGCTGGCAGAAAACGAAATTCCGTTTTGTATTATTTTTACTAAAATGGATAAACTTTCAAAATCAGAACTTCAAAAAAACTTGGCAGCGTTTAAAAAAGAAATGCTACTTACTTGGGAAGATATGCCGGATTGCATTATTTCATCAGCCGAAAAGAAAATAGGCAAAGAAGATATTTTAGATTTTATACAAGAGAATATACTTATTTATAACAAGCATTTGCAAAACGTAAAGAATGAAAACTAAATCGCTGAAAAAAAATAAAGTAAATGTAGTAACCCTTGGTTGCAGTAAAAACATTGTTGATAGTGAGGTTTTAATGGGGCAATTACGTGCCAATAAATTTGATGTGGAGCATGAGGGAGAAGATAACGACCACCAAATAGTTATTATAAACACCTGCGGTTTTGTTGATAATGCCAAGCAAGAAAGCATAGATACTATTTTACAATATGTTGATGCTAAAAAAGCAGGTCATGTAGAAAAAGTATATGTTACCGGTTGTTTAAGCGAACGCTATAAAAGCGATTTAGAAAAAGAAATACCCGATGTTGATGCCTATTTTGGCACCAGAGAATTACCTAAACTTTTAAAAACACTAAAAGCCGATTATAAGCATGAGTTGGTGGGCGAACGTTTATTAACTACTCCATCACATTATGCTTATTTAAAAATTTCGGAAGGTTGTGACAGACCTTGTTCTTTTTGTGCCATTCCGCTTATGCGTGGTGGGCATGTATCGGTTCCTATTGAAGATTTGGTAAAACGTGCCGAAACCTTAGCTGCCAAAGGCACTAAAGAGTTGCTGCTAATTGCCCAAGACCTTACTTATTACGGTTTAGATATTTATAAAAAACGCGAACTTGCTAATTTATTAGATAAATTAAGTGATGTTGATGGGGTTGAGTGGATGCGTTTACATTATGCTTTCCCTAGTGGTTTCCCGATGGAAGTGTTTGATGTAATGAATCGCAAAAAAAATATTTGCAATTATTTGGATATGCCTTTACAACACATTAGCGATAATATGCTGAAAAGCATGCGCCGTGGCATTACCAAACAAAAAACCATTGATATTGTAAACCAAATTAGAGATAAAGTACCGGGCATTGCTATGCGCACCACCTTAATTGCCGGTTACCCGGGTGAAACCGAAAAAGACCACGAAGAAATGTTAGAATGGGTTAGCAACACCCGCTTTGATAGATTAGGGATTTTTACCTACTCACACGAAGAAAATACGCATGCACATTTATTGAAAGATGATGTAAGTGCTAAAGTTAAAAAACAACGTGCTGATGCGGTAATGAAAGTGCAACAAGAAATTTCTTTCGAATTAAATCAAGAAAAAATAAACCAAACCTTTAAAACTATTATTGATAGAAAAGAGGGCGAGTATTTTATTGGGCGTACCGAATTTGATAGTGCCGATGTAGACAATGAGGTGCTTATAAAAGCAGATAACAAAACTTATTTATCTCCTGGTAGTTTTGTTAATGTAAAAATTACTGAGGCCACTGATTTTGACTTATACGGAAAGCTAGTATAAGTTCTAAAACACTTCTAAGACATAAAGTGATAGAACAAAATGCCGCAGGATTGCATATTCTGCGGAGCGGGTGCTCATTTTAATAAATTAATATGGCTTAATTTAAAGTGGGACTCTATCTTATTTTTATTTGCTATACTAATTTTATGAGTTGAAATATTTAATTCTATTTGTGGATTTAATTTTAATATACTCTTTATTATCATATCTAAATCAGTGAAATTTAAATTTATACTTTTAAGATGTTTGAATTTCATTAGACATTCGGGGAAAATATTTAATTCATTAAAAGAATAAAGACACGTTAAATTTGACTTATCGACATTTGTAAAAATAGTGTCGAAATTAATTTTATTTAAAGAATTAAATTGCAAAACTTGCAAATGTTGGAATTTCTCAAAATCAATTTTCGACCCTTTTTTTACAGATTTTACGTCGAGAGATACACTATCAATAAAATTAGAAGAAATTGTGCTAAGATCAAAAAAATCATATTCCGGGATGGATAATATTAGCCCTCTTAAATTTTGATAAAATTTGAAATTATTTATCCTTATATAACCCGTTTTCTCATCTGATAGTATATACAACTCCTTTAAATTGTTTAAGGAATCAATTTCAGAAAGTGATTGCGAATCTATCAATGGTATTTTTAAAAATTTAATGGAATTATATTTAGAGAATTCTACGAATTTAAATTTAAACCCATTTGTAATACTTTCTATATATAGATTTTCTATTTTATTTCCTAGTTTAATTTCAGTAGGTAAAAAATTATTTTTTAATCCATATAAATAAAGTGTGTTAACATAAGGAAAAAAATAATTTTGTTTTTTATTCTCAAATAGATATAATTGCTCTATTTCAATACTCAAACAGGTATAATTCAATTGATTTTTTTTGTTTTGAAGGTTATTGATTGTAACCTCTAAACAAGAATCAATTTGTGAAAAAATATTATAATTTATTAAAAAAAATAATGATAAAAGACTTTTTTTAATCATGATTATCTACCATAAAATGTATTTACTGTGTTTTGATGTTGTTGATACAATGCGCCACCTTTACCAGAAGGCAAAAATCCTGGTCTATATGTGCCATAGTATTTTACGCTGGGGTCACCTAAAACCGCAGGTACTCCGGCGTTTGAGTTTTGGAAAAAATAAGTACTTAATGTTCCAAAATTCTCTTTTTCACCTGTGCCAGGAGTTATATTAGATCCATGTGAAAATATAAAAGTTTTTTGTTGATTAGTTAATACGCCACCTGCTCCGCCAATAGACATCATATTTCCAGATCTATTATTAGCATATTCTTCATCATAATCCCTAGGTAACCATTTTGGTGCACTTCCGGTGGACTGGCCTTTAGGATGTGTAGCTAGAATTCCGTCATTATAACTTTTTACATTAACAAAATAATCATATCTATCGCCCAATCCAATTAAATGCCCAAACTCATGTGCATCGGCTCCTGGTTGATTTACATTAGCAAATCCTTGGTTACCTGAGCCATATATTTTCGAGTCATTTTGTAGAAGATTTAATGGATTCATTCCTGGATTTGGGTCTTGTGTACCAACAGTCAAAATATTACTTGTTCCTTTACCACCTGCTTGTTGCATTAACTGTTTTGCTTGAGCTACACTTCCAGCAACAACAATATTCACATTAACAGTTAATGAATAAGCAACACCATTCTCAGTAAATTGTTGCCCATTGTATACACCTTGAATCCTTCCTGTATAACCATTAACATAATTATTAAACTGCGTAGCACTGACACCTCCGTTAACCATGTAAATAGTAGTATTAATAGTAGCTTGACCTGTACCATCTCCATTATCTACTTTTTTGGTTCCAGCGTCAGCTCCATTTGGGTCTACCATTAAACTAGGGTTATTTGCAAAAGTTGCGTAAGGACTTTCCCACTCTTTAACTACAGGGTCAGTATTCCATCTTCTTCCTAAACGAGTATCATATTCCCAAAATTCTGCTGTATTTAAATTTCCTACTCCATATACCTCATCGTCTTTCTCTTGCCCATTCATGCCATATCTATAACTATTACTGCTCCAGGTTCTGCCGGGTAATGGCGCCCCAAATGGGCTTACATCGCTTACGCTTCTAATATCGGCAGTGTAGGCTACAATGGTATCGTTTGTGTTACCTACTTCGGTTATTTGTAAACTATCAAACAACATATAATCGTGTGGTGTGTTGCCTATGCCATAGTACAGTATTTTAAAATCAAACAACGTATCAGGGGCTTGTAAAGTATAGCTGTAATGCCCTGTATGGTTAAGGTAGTAGTATGAGTAGCCGGCACCATTATTGGCATCGTATGATATTACAGCTGTATCGCCTGCTATTGTATTGGCTAAATTCAGGTAAAAATCAACTTTATAATTAGTGCCAATGGTTGCTGCAAAGGTAAAATGGTTACCTGCAAACTGCGCCATAGGCTGTATTTTTATACCACCTAAGCTATCTATGCTTGTGCGCGCCACATCAGGTGTTGAGTAAATAAAGCTTGGTCCTTTAGGGTTTACAGGTATCTTTCTA
>DATHOW010000294.1:0-2396 GCA_035484495.1 Bacteroidia bacterium
AGCGATACGCACTCACTTATGTTTACTAACGTAAAAGTACCAAAAGCTAACCGCATTGGCGAAGAAGGTTTTGGTTTTAAATTTGCGATGAAAACATTAGCCGGTGGTCGTATAGGCATTGCCTCTCAAGCATTGGGTATAGCAAGCGGAGCTTATGAACTAGCTTTAGCCTACTCTAAAGAGCGCAAAGCTTTTGGTAAAGAAATTTCTAACCATCAAATTATTCAATTCAAGTTGGCAGATATGGCAACTCGAATTGATGCATCTCGTTTACTTTGTTTAAAAGCTGCTTGCCAGAAAGATGCGCACGAAGATTACACACAAAGTGGCGCTATGGCAAAAGTATTTGCTTCAGAAACTGCTATGTGGGCTTCTACCGAGGCAGTTCAAATACATGGTGGTTATGGTTATGTTAAAGAATATCATGTGGAGCGCTTAATGCGCGATGCTAAAATTACACAGATATATGAAGGCACATCTGAAGTGCAGCGTATAGTAATATCACGCAGCGTTTTAGCTTAAAATAAAAGTGCTAAAATAAAAAAGCCGCTTCATATTTATATGAAGCGGCTTTTTTATGATTAAATAATTGAATTATTTATTAATAATAAGTTTGCTTGTATAAGCTTGGCTGCCAACAATTACTTTCATAAAGTAAGCTCCATTAGCAGTATTTGCTAAATCAATTTGTTTAGCAATAGTGCCGTTACTTACTTGTTCTTGTGTGCTATAAATAACCTCACCTAAAATATTAGTTACATTTATTTGAGCTGTTGTAGCAGCAATATTAGTTAAACTAAGTGTAAACACACCTGCACTTGGGTTAGGATAAATTGATACTTGAGTGTTTTCTTTTGTTATAGCTTTAATTCCCGCTACTCCGGCATTAATAGCTGTTACCGATATAATAGAATTAGTTCCATTTGCACGATACAAACTGTCATTTTGACAAATAATAGATGAATCTCCGCAAGAAGCAAAAGCCATTACGCAAATATTATAATGCCCCGCTGCTGTATATGTATGCGAAGGATAAAGACCTGTTGATGATGTTCCGTCACCCCAATTCCATACAGCACTTGTAACTTGTGATGAATAAATTGTAGCGGCTTGCCAAACACCAGGTGTATTTAAAGAATCTTGATGCATATTAAAAGTAACTGAGGCTACACAAGATACAGTACCTGTATTAGTTATATTTACTGAATTAGTAACAGAACTTGAGCATGAATTTGCTGAATCAGATATACTTAATGTAACCGAGTAAACACCATTATAAGCATAAGTATGCGAAGGGCTTTGTAAATTAGAAGATGACCCATCGCCAAAAGACCAGCTATATATAGTAGTACCTGACGTACCCCACGACTGATTCATAAAATTAATTGTTCCAGCTGTTACTTGTACACTATCAGTAAAACCAGCTCCACACACGGGAGCATTTGTTGCGTTTGTAATAGTAATCGTATCCATGTGATTGCCATGACAAGGAGATAAACTATCACCCATCTGCAAACTTACATAGTACGTACCATTATATTGAAACGTATGTGAAGGTGATGATGGAGATTGAACATAAGAACCATCGCCAAAATTCCAGTGAATAACTCCATTTGTATCAGCCCCGGTAGTAGTATTTGTAAAAATTATTTGGCCATTAGTCCCTAATGTATAGGTAAAATTTACACTTAAATTACAAGTGTTTCCGTTAGTTACAGTAACCGTTTGGGCCGTTGAATTAGTACAAAAACCATTTGAATCGGCCACATATAAATTTACTGTATAAGAACCATTATAAAAATATGTATGAGAAGGGGATGCTTGATTAGAACCACTTCCGTCTCCAAAACCCCACGAGTAAACAGCATTTGAAGGCACATTGGTTGAAGTATTTGTGAAATTTAATTGCCCGCCACTTCCCGCACTATAAGAAAAACTAGGAGCTATACTGCACGTTATTCCAGTAGTTATATTAATGATTTGCGAGGTAGAATCAAAACAATTTCCTAAAGTATCCCTCATTAACAAATTTACATTATAAGCCCCATTATACTGAAATGTATGTGTAGGAGATGTTACAGTTGAATTTGTGCCATCACTAAAATGCCAGTTGTATACAATAGTACCTGATCCGGTAGATGTATTGGTAAAATTTACCAAGCCAGAACTGCCTACTGTATAAGTAAAACTAGCGTTAAAGCCGCATTGCGCAACTGTAATTTGATTTAAACCCAAGCATAGCACTGCTACACCAAGCATTTTTTTGATATTGATTTTTTTTGTAATTTTTTTCATGATGTTAAAGTTAAGATTAATTATTACTTCCTTATTATACTATTACGTGTTAAGGTTGTTAAAGGTTGGGTTAATTATTAAATTATTTATAGGCCACAGTA
>DATHOW010000295.1:0-9775 GCA_035484495.1 Bacteroidia bacterium
ATCCTACAATTACCGCAGCTAACTCTAGTACTATTTGTAATGGCAATGCTATAATATTATCTGCAAGTGGGCCACCTACCACTACATTTAGTTGGTCGCCAGCAGCAGGTTTAAGTAGTACAAACTCAGCTAGTGTTACCGCAACATCAACTATTACTACAACTTACACAATTACAGGCACGGTCGGTACCTGTTCTTCTACACCAATTACAACCACCGTAAATGTTGTTGCAGCCGTAACACCTACGGTTACTAGCAACACACCATGTGCAAACTCAAACCAAACATTAAGTTTAACCTGCACCCCTACTTATACAAATTATGTGTGGTCGGGCCCTAATGGATTTACTTCACCAGTTCAAAACCCAACTAAAGTAAACGTAACAGCTGCGGCCGCAGGAACATACTCTTTGCTTGTTACCGATGCTAACGGCTGTATAAATGCCACAACCTACAATGTTATTATTAATCCACTTCCTGTTGTTACAGGTAGTGCAACACCTGCTTGTTTAGGTTTCCCTATTAATTTGTCGGCTGCCCCCGTAGGAACTTATACGTACAATTGGTCTAGCTCAACAGGGTTTACATCAACTCTTCAATCACCAACAATTCCAATGGCATCGTTGGCAAACCAAGGGTCTTATACTGTATCAGTAACCGATGCAAATGGTTGTAAGGGAACAAACACAATTCCAATTCATGTTATAGTATATCAACCGCCTATTGTTAAGGTTAATAATATATCTATTTGCTTGCTTACAACGGGTACTTTAACAGCCAGCGGAGCAATAAATTATGGCTGGAACCCTGCGGGAGATTTGAGTACTAATTTTGGTAATCCTGTGTTGGTAACCCCTGTTGCTTTAGGAGCAACTACATATACGGTAACCGGAACAGATGTGAACGGCTGTGTAAGTACAGCTACCGCGGTAGTAGGGGTAAATGATTTACCTACAGTAAGTATATTACCCGCTTTAAGTAAAGGTTGTACTCCCCAATGCGATACTTTTGTTGCAGGTGGGTCTGTTGGAGTTGCATATAGTTGGAGTTTTGGTAATGGACAAGGTTCTACAGTAGCTTCACCTACTGCATGTTTTACCGTAGCAGGCAACTATCAGGTTAAATTAACTTTGACAGATGCCAATCAGTGTAAAAATACAGCTACTGCAAGCGTAATTACATATCCTATACCTATTGCTGATTTTTACTATACACCCGACCCGGTGAGTATTTTAGAACCTACGGTTACTTTTTTAAATTCAACACAAGGGCTAAACATTGTGCAATATTCGTGGGATTTTGGAGACACCTTAGGTACAAACTTTGATACATCTAGCCTAGCGCCACGACATACGTATATTAATATTGGCTCGTATCCTGTTACTTTAATAGCTGTGTCGGCTAATGGTTGTTCGGATACCATTGTTAGAACAATTGTAGTAGAACAAGATTTCGCGCTTTATGTACCAAATAGTTTTACTCCGAATGGAGATGGAAAAAATGAAATTTTTAAAGCGCAAGGAGAAGGCATAACTGATTTTAAAATGTACATTTTTGACCGTTGGGGTAATAAAGTTTTTACCACGTACGACATTAACATAGGTTGGGATGGCAGAATTAATGACAGAGGTGGTGAATCATTATCAGATGATGTGTATGTTTGGAAAATAGATTTGAGGAACGTTGCCCACCAAGGAAAAACATACACGGGCACGGTAACCATGATAAAATAACACACTCTTTCTTTATTACATTTTGTCAGTAAGTGCATTGCAGCACAATATTTGAGCAGGGTAGTTTATAATGAAATCTAACCAAAACCGTTTATTGCAAAGCAGCGTGTTCCCGCTTTTTTTTCTGCTGATTATTTGGGCTGTGTTTTATTTTGATGTTACCTATAAACTTAATTTACATGAATATGGTTTAAGACCTTTTAGTGCGCCAGGTTTAATTGGCATACTTACTATGCCTTTGTTGCATGGCGATTTAGGGCATATAGCATCGAACACTGTACCCTTACTTATTTTAGGAATTTGTTTATTTTACTTTTATAAAGAGATTGCCTTTAAAGTTTTTTTCATTTCATACATTTCATGTGGAGTCTTAGTTTGGTTGTTTGCGCAACACGATAATCATAATAGTGTACATATTGGTGCCAGTGGATTAATTTATGCATTAGCCGGATTTTTGGTGGTATCGGGCATCATTCGCAAACACAAAGCCTTGTTTGGAATTTCACTACTAGTTACTTTTTTGTATGGTACTATTATATGGGGCGTTTTACCAAGCGAGTATCAAAAAGCCATTCACTTTATTGAAGATGGAAAAAACATTTCGTGGGAAGGACATTTGTTTGGGTTTTTAACCGGTGTTTGTTTGGCTTTTGTATATAGAAAAATTGGCATTCAACAACCTGTGTACTCTTGGGAAATTAATAATGATGAAGACATTGACGACTCAAACCCTTATTGGTTAGAAAACAATGAGGAAGAGAATCCGCTTAAAGAAAATCCACAGCAAGATGCTTTTAAAAACACAAGTGATAATCCTTATACGGTACACTACACCTTTATTCCTAAAAAGGATGTAGAGTGATTTTATTAAAAACTAAAATTGGTTTTTAATTCATCACACCAAAAACAGGTTGCGCTGTTGCTAGTTTAATTACCTGTAAAGCTTTAGAATAGTTTAAAATATTCTGTATGGTAAAATCTGATGGACCGAAATTGTCGTCGGCAACAACATTGATTTTTTTAGCTTTTTTGGTTTTTACAGATGATTTTTTTTCTTGAGATAGCGTAGTAGTTTTGATCATAGGCAATTATATGTTTTTTAGGTTTCATTTACTTAATAACGTGCCTAATTTTATATTATTGTGAGGCTTGATTATTTTTTTCCGACCACCAGTTCGATTATATCGGTTTTTTGTAAATACTTACCCGCTAAGTCCCTAATTTGCTGAGAAGTTACCGATTTTACAGCATTAAAATAATTGTCATAATAGCTATAATCCAGGCCAAATTCCCATACGCCTCTAAATTTATCGGCCAAGGCAAAAGGACCCTCAACCGAACGAAGAAATTGCCCTAAAATGTAATTTTTTACGGTTTCAAGTTCATCAGCAGGCACTAAATCATTTTGCATAATATCAATCTCTTTATAAACTTCTTTCAAAGCATTTTTGGTAACATCAGAACCTACTTCGGTACTGATAAAGAAATAACCATCGTGCACTAAAGAAGATAAGCCGGAGCCAATGCCATAGGTGTAACCTTTATCCTCACGAATGTTGGCCATTAAACGAGAGCCGAAGTAACCGCCAAAAATGGTGTTTAACACCTGAAAGTTGAAATAATCGGGATGAGTTTTATTAAACAGTTTACGACCCATACGAATAGCAGATTGAACAGCATCCGGTTTCTCCACATAATGAATATTTTGTGTGGTAGTTTGTACAGGTGTGTAGGCTTTTTCTATGTTTGAAGCCGTCCCCCATTTTTCTTTACCAAAATGTGCGTTTAAAACCTGCGCCAAATTATCGGGCAACTTACCCGAAACAATAATAATGCAATTACTATAGGTGTAATGTGTTTTATAAAAATCAACAATGCTATTGCGTTTGGTGTTATCATGATCTTCGGTCTTTACTTCTAAACCATAGGGATGTGTTTTGCCAAACAACAACTCACTATAAATACGACGAGCCAATACATCTACCTTTTGCGAGTTGACTAAAAACTTTTGTTTTTTATTGATGAGATAGGTGTCAATTTCTTCTTGTGGATAGTTGGCGTTTTTTATTAATTCTTCAACAAAAACCAAAGTACTTTCTAAATGTTTGTTCAGTGAAAACAATGCGAGTGAAGAATAATCCTGATGAACAGAAGTTTCGAAAAAAGAGCCATAAAAATCTATGCTATCAGAAATTTGGTTGGCAGAATATTTTGCTGTTCCGTTTTCTATAAGTGCACCTGCTGCTGCTGCAACTAAAGGAGCATCCTGATAATACATGCCCGCTTTAAAAATAAATTCTATACGGGTTAAATCCTGACTACCGGCATCGATAGTATATACATGTATGCCATTATCAAGCTTAAAGCTTTGTGCATGCTGAATAGCAATACTATCGATGGTTTTAAATTGGGGTGCTTGTTTGCGGTTTAGCATAATTGTAATTTATAATAAGGGTTTATTGCTTGCTTTTTCTACATATTTATAATACGACTCAGGAATCATAACATTAACTCCCTTGCCTTTTAATTCTAAAACTTTTAATTCGTTAATGGTAAAATCCATTTCTTGCTGTTTGTAGTTCCACATATAAACAACTACATCACCTGTGCTTTCGGGCAGAGCTCCTGTGGTTAGTTTTATACGTTTTGTTTGTCCGTTTAAATCATCGGCTAACCAATTTAAAAGTGTGCGGCGGTAATAAAGCTGTTCTCCTTTTTTGTCATTTACCTGTAACACAATGTTAGACCAAAGAGGAGCAACCACTTTATTGAATTTTATTTCCAATTCTACTTCAATACAATTTCTGGTTTTTAAAACAGAATCTTGTAACCTGAAAAACTCGAGAAACTCGCCGTTGCCTTTAAAATTTTTAGGTATACTGGGCATTCTGTATAATTCGGTACGCTGTATTTTTTCTTTGCGTTTAAGTAGAGCTCTATTCCATGTTTTATCGTAAGCAATTTCATCATAAAAATATTTGTAGTAAGGTTGCTCGCGCTTTAAGGCGAAATAATAATCGCAATTCATAATCATTTGTTCTGAATTATCCATTCCGTTGAGAACGGAGTTGCCACGGTAATTTAAAAAGGCATAATCCATTTCGCGGATGCGATGCCCGCCAATGGTAATTATTTTACCTTCCTTTTTAAATTCATCTACCAGCGTATCGTAAATTGATTTTGGAATAGTGTGATAGAAGTAAGAAGAAAAATCATGGAGATTATAATTAAGAATAAAAAACAAAAGGGATGGAATTGCAAAAGCTAAAGAAATTACGCTTGAAATTTTTATTGAAAGAGAATCGACAACAAAGGCCAGGCTTAATATAAAAAGCAAGTAAAAAAATACGCCCGTTCTGTCTTCAGGGAAGTTTACATCGAGTAGTTTTTTTTGCACGTAAAATGCAATAATTAATGTGACTAAAGTAAGGGTATAAAATAATTTTGGTGTAAACAATTTATCTATCGAAATAGGAGATTGGAAAAAGGTTTTGATGGCAGAAAACAATATACCTGCAAAGGCTACTAAAGCCAATATTTGCATCCATAAGGCATTAGTACCAAATATAAAAAGTAGTAAGGTTTTAAAAGTTACCTCCCAGTAATTATCTCCAACACCCGAATCGAGCGAACCATTTTCTTTATAGAAGAAAGAAAATTTTATCCAAAAAAATAGGAGTAAAAGATTAATAATTTGTGCGGTGATTATTTCGGGTTTAAAAAGGAGTTTGTTTTTAAGCTGAAACACAAACACACAAAAAATTAAAAAAGTTAGAAGCACTACTAAAATTAAATTAGCGGATAAAGCCAATTGTAAGCAAATGGAAAACAGAACAAAGTCTTTAGTTTTTTTATCCTGAAAATAATCCATTAAATAGGCAAAGCCAAGCACAATAAAGGCAAAAGACATGCCGTAGCCGCGACATAGTTCAAAAAAATCAAGAAAATTTACGGTGACCAGAAAAAAACTAACCAATATAATTTTTGCGTAAACGGTTTTTAAATAGTTGAAGTGTTTAAAAACACCCAAGCATAAAAACAGAAAAGAAAAAATGTTTGGCAAACGTAAAACAAACCTGTGTGAGCCTGCTAAATGAAAGCATAGGTTAGCTAAAAAACTATTTAAAACGTGGTTGTTAGTATATATATGTGCCTGATAAGGCAAATAATCATTGCTTTGAACGTAGAAAAAAAAAGTAGCTGCTTCATCATGACTAAAAGGAATAAAAAAAGCACGTAGTGCTATTAAAATAAACAGGACACCACATAACAGCCAAAACAGTTTGTTGAAATTAGTCTCTATGTATGTAATGGCTTTCAATCTTTATTTTTTCAGATAATAAAGTGTTGAGCAGTTTTCTTTCTGTAAAATTTTATTGGCAACTTTTTTAACGCCCTCGGCAGTAACCTGCTGATATTTTTCGGTTTCTTCGTTAATTAAATCGGCATCACCCAAAAGCTCTGATATGGCAAGGTTGGTGGCTTTATTTAAAACATCAGCTTCTGAAAAAATAATGGTAGATTCTGTTTTGTTTTTACATTTCTGTAATTCATCAACCGGAATGGTTTCGGTTTTTATTTTTTGCAATTCAACTTCAATGCCTTCTTCTGCTTGCTTAACAGTTACTCCATCGCTTAACTTGCCGGAGATAACAAACAGGCCGTTATCAAAATCGCCCATTACATAGGCGTTTAAATCAGAAAAAAGTTTTTTGTCTTTTACCAACTCTTTGTAAAGACGAGATGAATTTCCTCTCGATAAAATGTCTGACATAATATCAATGGTGTGATATTCTTCGTCAACGCGCGCGCACATATGATACGCTTTATAAATAGCATTTTGCGGCACATCGCGATGAACGGTTAAGGTGCGCTCTTCAGTTTGCTGAGGTTCTTTTGGCAGGTTGCGAACAGTTGCTACGCCGGCAGGAATTGGCTCGAACCATTTTTCGGCAAGCTTAATTACGTTTTCTCTTTCAACATCTCCGGCAACAACCAGTATGGCATTTGCCGGGCAATAATGTTCTTTGAAGAAAGATTTTACATCGCTCATAACCGCATTTTCGATGTGCGAAATTTCTTTACCAATGGTACTCCATTTGTAAGGATGCACTTTATAAGCTAAAGGGCGCAATAGCAACCAAACATCGCCGTAAGGTTGATTAAGGTAACGTTGCTTAAACTCCTCGATAACTACACTGCGTTGTACCTCTAAACTTTTATCGGTAAAAGCTAGGCTTAACATTCTATCACTCTCTAACCAAAAAGCAGTTTCTAAATTGTCTGACGGAACAGTGCAGTAATAATTTGTTATATCGTTTGTGGTAAAAGCATTATTCTCTCCACCTACTAATTGCAATGGCTCATCGTAGTTGGGTATATTAATGCTGCCGCCAAACATTAAATGCTCAAACAAATGCGCAAAACCTGTTTTGCTTTCATCTTCATCACGGGCACCTACGTTGTATAAAATATTTACACAAGCCATAGGGGTGCTTTTATCGGGGTGAATAATAAGGGTAAGATTATTCTTTAGCTTAATTTTTTCGAATTGAATCATGCAGCGAAAGTAACTAAAAATGTACTTTGTAGCTTGTATTTTATATGTAATACATAACACAAAAACAGCTTTTACTTTGGTAAATAATTGTTACTTTTGGGTTGATTTTATTATGACAAAAACAATTCCAAATTTTAGCCAATCGCCAAGTGTTGATCAGGTTAGTGTTGAGGAGCGTGTAGCACGTTTTAACACAAGGAGTATAAAAAAGCAGTCTAAACTACAAGGGTTGAAACTTGCGCTTAACATGATTGATTTAACCACCTTAGAGGGTAAAGACACTAAGGGTAAGGTTCAGCAAATGTGTTACAAAGCCATGCACCCTTGCGATTCGTTAGGAGGTTTGCCAACCGTTGCGGCTGTGTGTGTTTATCCAACTCACGTTAAAACGGCTAAAGATGCTTTAAAGGGTAGTAATGTAAAAGTGGCTTCGGTGGCTACGGCGTTCCCAAGCGGTAACTCTACTTTAGCTATAAAACTTACCGATACAAAATTTGCGGTTGATAATGGTGCGGATGAAATTGATATGGTAATTTCTCGCGGAGAGTTTTTAAGTGGCAATTACAATTTTGTATTTGATGAAATTGCAGCCATTAAAGAAGCCTGCGGTAAAGCGCGTTTAAAAGTTATTTTAGAAACCGGAGAACTTTCTACACTGGATAATGTTCGTCGTGCAAGCGATATTGCTATGCATGCCGGCGCAGATTTTATAAAAACATCTACCGGAAAAATACAGCCTGCGGCTACTATGCCGGTTACTTTGGTAATGTTGCAAGCCATTAAAGATTATTATTACAAAACAGGCATAATGATTGGGATGAAACCTGCCGGTGGAATTTCAACTGCTAAGGGTGCTTTGCAATATTTAGTGATGGTAAGCGAAACATTGGGTTCTAAATGGATGAGCAACGAATGGTTTCGTTTTGGGGCAAGCAGTTTAGCTAACGATATTATTTTGCAATTAGAGAAAGAAGCAAAAGGTGTTTACTATTCAAAAGATTATATAAGTGTAGATTAAAATATTTTATGGCAAAGAAAGAAGAACCGAAATTAGATTTAATGGGCAACTGGGCTTATGCGCCTGCACCCGAGGATAGCAAACACATTCACTTAAATAAAAAGTACGATTTATTTATTGGTGGCAAATTTGTAAAACCAACCAAAGGAAAATATTTTGATACCATTTCTCCGTCAACCGAAGAAAAATTAGCTGAAGTTGCCGAGGCAGATGAAAAAGATGTTGACCTGGCAGTAAAAGCTGCACGTAACGCTTACGATAAAACCTGGAAAAAAATGCCCGCTAAAGAGCGTGCAAAATATATTTTCCGTATTGCGAGAATGATACAAGAGCGTTCGCGCGAGTTGGCTGTTATTGAAAGCATGAATGGCGGCAAACCCATTCGCGAAAGCAGAGACATTGATGTGCCTTTGGCAGCTAATCACTTTTTTTATTACGCAGGCTGGGCCGATAAACTGGAATATGCTTTTCCGGGAAGAAACCCACAATCGCTTGGTGTAGCCGGACAAATTATCCCCTGGAATTTTCCTTTGCTTATGGCTGCCTGGAAAATTGCGCCGGCATTGGCAACAGGTAACACTGTTGTTTTAAAACCAGCAGAAACTACTCCATTAACTGCTTTAAAGCTTGCTGAAATAATTCAGGAAAGTGGTTTGCCCGATGGTGTGGTAAACATTATTACAGGCTTTGGTAAAACAGGTGCTGCTATTGTTAATCACCCTGATGTAAATAAAGTTGCCTTTACCGGAAGTACGGATGTGGGTAAACTAATTCAAAAATCGATTGCAGGTACAAACAAAAAAATTACCCTTGAGTTAGGTGGTAAAGCTGCCAACATTGTTTTTGAAGATGCGCCCATTGACCAAGCTGTTGAAGGAATTGTAAACGGAATATTTTTTAACCAGGGGCATGTGTGCTGTGCTGGGTCTCGTTTATTTGTGCAGGAAGGAATTGCGGATGAGTTAATCCGTAAACTAAAAGACCGCATGGATACACTTATTGTGGGCGACCCCATGGATAAAAATACCGATGTAGGTGCTATTAACTCAAAAGAACAATTAGATAAAATAAACCATTATATAAAATTAGGTGTAAACGAAGGAGCTGATATTTTTCAGCCATCGTGTGCTATGCCGAAGAAAGGATATTTCTGTAAACCGACATTGTTTTTACACGCGTCGCAATCGCATCGCATTGTGCAGGAAGAAATTTTTGGCCCTGTGTTAGCGGTACAAACTTTCCGCACTATTGAAGAAGTGATTGAAAAAGCCAATAACATTCCGTATGGTTTAAGTGCGGGTGTGTGGACAGATAAAGGTTCTAAAATATTTAACATGACAGGCAAACTACGCGCCGGTGTTATTTGGGCAAACACCTATAATAAATTTGATCCTACTTCTCCGTTTGGAGGTTATAAAGAAAGTGGCTTTGGCAGAGAAGGTGGCTTGCATGGTTTAATGCCGT
>DATHOW010000296.1:0-15085 GCA_035484495.1 Bacteroidia bacterium
CGCACAAGAACCTGAGTTAGCACCTGTTACCGTATAGGTTGTTGGATTACTTGTTGGATTAACCAAAACAGTATTTGTGGTTGCACTACCCGCATTAGCACCCCATGTATATGTTTGTGCGCCGCTAACTGTAAGTGTAACATTTGCACCCGAGCAAACCAATGTGTTAGTTGCTGTAACAGTTAATGTTGGAGGGGTAGAAGGATTTACTACCAAAAGCACCGGAATACGATAAGTGCCCGGGCAAGTGGCCGCATAATAAGTGTATGTACCTGCTGCGGCAGGAGATGTAAAGGCATAAGGGTTGCTACTAGAAATTACTACGCCACCGGTATCTTTTGTGTACCAGTCAATGGCAATGCCGCCTGGTGCGGTACCATTTACCGTAACCGATAAAGAAGCCGCACTTGATGTACAAACTGTATCGTTTTTTGCTGTTAAATAAAAAGGTGCCACTAATGTTGTTATACTACCTACACCGCCACTGGTAGCACCATTTGGAGGGAATAGGGTTTTTATTTTTGAAGAAGTATTTCCGGTAACATTACCATTAGCACCCCCATTTACATTAGTGCCTGCTACTGCGTT
The DNA here is from genome assembly GCA_035484495.1 of Bacteroidia bacterium. Taxonomy (GTDB): domain Bacteria; phylum Bacteroidota; class Bacteroidia; order B-17B0; family Aurantibacillaceae; genus PALSA-968. The sequence goes on from DATHOW010000296.1 coordinate 589, forward strand.
TGAAGTAGATACATAACCACCACCGCCGCCGCCGCCCGGACCAAAGCAATGAGGTGTTGATACAAATGCATTTAAATCATTATCGCCACCTTTACCACCTTGTGCCGAAATTGGTGTTGCAGCCGTTAAAGAAACTGTGCCAACCGATTTAATAAGTATAGTTCCACCGCCACCGGCACCACCAGCACCATCATCACCATTATGAAGTGTACCATACGAACTGGTGGGTTTAACAGAATCTCCATTTGCTATAATTTGTCCTAAGCCGCTAACCGTTCCGTAACTTACCAAATAAACAATTCCGCCGCCATTTCCTCCCGGACTAGCTCGACCATCATTACAGTCCCCTGCGCCGCCACCGCCACCAAAAAAAATTTTCCCGGTAGAATAATCTAATGGGGTTCCACCCCAGCCACCATCGTTATGCCTACTATCTCCACCCCAAACAGCTGAGTTATCCGGACCTGTTTTTGTTGGGTCAGCATTTACATTTCCCGGAGCTGTATTTCCGGAAAAAGCATAACCTCCTCTTCCCCCACCTGATGAAGAGGTTGGTGGCAGTGTACCATTTGTATTTGTAGCTGCTGTTTCTTTTGCCCAACAAGTTGCATAGGCAGGATTAGGATTTCCCATTCCGTTCCATTGACTGATAACTCCACCATTAGAGCCACCGCCGCCACCGCAATTATTAGCATCGCCGCCACCGCCGCCATTCGCAACATTTCCTTTACAAATAGAAAGTGGGGTTGAGTTCCACCAATCATCAGCAGGATTCATGTTGCCGGTAGGGGCAAGAGTTGGTGAAGTTGGTGCAGTTGATGGAACAAGCAGTGCTTGCTTTTTATACTGAGTTGTATCCCCAACTATGCTTTCTCCTTTATGCCCTCCGGTGTTAGTTGAATTGAAATCATTGCCCATACTATTGGAGGTTACCCATCCGGTTGCCCATATAACAGAGCCCCCTCTAAAACCCTTGCCGCTTGCATTAATAGAAGTGCCGGCAGTAAGGCTCGTGTTGCCTTGTACCTCAATAACAACAACCCCACCCGTTGAACCATTCCAAGCGTTACAGGTTATAGACCCCCCACCTGTTAATGTTAATGAACTATAGCGCTGAACACGCACAACCTGTGTTTTAATATCACCGGCATTTAAGCTGCCTCTAAAACTATCACTTTGGTTTAAACTTAAAGCACAATTTAATGTAATATTATTGCCCGATATAGAGTGTATTTCAGCAAACACATTGTTGCCTGCCCCGTGATATTTACGAACTTTACCCGCACTCGTATCGAAAGGTAAAGCTTGATGCGGATTTCCCCAATAATCAGTAGAATCATATACGGTGGCTCCTTGTGCTTGCATTATAAATAGTAAATCTCCTGCAGATAAGCCTGCTGCCGAAGCAACAGAAATAGTTGTGCTACTGTATGTAGCATTAGAAGTAAGTGTTGTGCTTACATTGTTTACTATGGTGTTTGGTAAAGATATATTGCCCGGACCATCCTTGCCTTGTTGAGCAAAAAGAGATGCGCTTAGTAAAACAGTAAATGAGAGAAGAATTAGCTTTTTCATGAGTCTTTGATTTGGGGCTAATTTAATGTTTTTCATACATTTAAAACAAATAAACCCGATTATTTGTCGGCAAAAGAAACCAATTTGCCGACGAACTTAATTTATCTATTTGTTTTTATGGTTTTTAGTATAGTAAGTAGAATAAATCACTACAACTAAAGCAATTATTTTGCGTAAAAAGTAATGTTAAACGCTTTTGTGTTAGAAACTAATTTTTATCTGTCGACGTTTTATTTAGGGTTAGTGTACCTTTAACTATGCGTTTTAGGTTTATACTGTTTTTGTGCTTTTTGCAATTTATGGCTTATGCCCAAAGTTACCAGCAAGTAAAAAGTAGGTTTGATAATTATCTTAACTATCATGGCAGTTTAAATGCTCAGGTAAAAATAGAATCGGATAAGATTATTTTTTACAACGCGCAAAAGCAAATCATTTTTATTCTTTTAAAAAGTGATTGGCAAAAAATGGCTGCCTTATTAAAAATAGTACCCGAAGACTCGCTGGAGAAAATTTTCTTAAACGAGGCTACCCTCAAAAACTATAAAACACCTGTTGCGAACTCGGTTAAAAAAAACCTATCCGAATTAAAGATAGTAATTGACCCCGGACATATAGCCGGCAACCATGCTATGGCACATGTTGAGCAAAAATATTTGCATTTTACAAAACAAAATGCTCCCGAATTAAAACAGGATAGTGTTGATGTTGCGGAGGGTATACTGACTTTTCAAACCGCAAGTATTTTGAAAGCTATGTTGCAAGAAAAAGGCGTAACTGTCAACCTTACAAGAAAAGAAAACAGCACTTCTTTTGGTTGCACGTACGATGAGTGGATTAAGGATTACAAGAAAAAAACTTTAGATAGCCTGCTTTCTAGCAATAAAATTACTGCACAAAAGCACAGGCAACTTATAAATGAAAACCCTTCCAAGTTTTTTATAGATTTTTTCAAAGATTATGAATTGCAGCAAAGAGCCCGTGTTATAAATGCTTTGAAGCCGGATATGACCATTATTATTCATTACAATGTAGACGAAAAAAATACCGATTGGAAAAAACCTAGCGATAAAAATTTTTGCATGACCTTTATGCCGGGTTGTTTAATTGGAGACAACATAAAAACCACACAAGGCAAACTAAATTTGCTGCGCCTATTACTTACGGATGATTTAGATGAGAGTGAAAAAATATCGGGATTGGTTGTTAATCAACTTTCGCAGCAATTAAAAATTCCTGTTGCAAATAAAACCAACGCTACGTATTTAAGTGAACATTGTTTAACTGCGCCGTCAAATGGAGTGTATAGCCGTAACTTGGCTTTGTGTAGAATGGTGCAAACACCCCTTGTGTATGGCGAGTGCTTGTATCAAGATTGTGAAAACGAATGCTATAGTCTGTTACAAAACACCGAAACTGTTTACGGAATAAAAACAAACAAACGTGTAGTGCTTGCTGCACAAAGTTTTTATAATGCCGTTATTCAGTTTTATACAAAATAAAGTTTTTTAGGTAAGAGAAACGCCAGCGTTTAACAGCACTTGCATTGGCAAATTCAATAACAGGTTTATCATCGGTTGTTACTTGGTTTGTTTCAAAAGTTGGAATTTTATTTATGGGTAATGCAGCGTACAAATTTTCTTGTTGTTTTATGGATGCAAACAATAAAAGATTTCTGTAATCTTCATGCTCTGCATCTCCCGAAAAACAAATGGTAGAAGTAAAACCCGCTTGCTTTAAGGTGTTTAATAAAACCTGATTCCCTTGTCCGGCTTTGCCTGTTAGGTATCCGTAAGTGTTGATGAAAATAAAACCATCAGGGCTTAATAAAGATTTTATTTTAAAAAAACACTCCTCGCTTAAAACGTGCGATGGGGTAACCTCTCCGGCAAATAAATCAATTACGATGACATCGTATGTGGTTTTTAGTTGATACAAAGCATGGCGTGCATCATCTTTAATAATGCGTACTTTATCTGACACATTAAAATATTTTTTAGCAACTTCAATTACACGACTATCTAACTCAACGGCCGTAACTTGTATGTTTGTTTCGGTAAGTAGGTTGCTAAGCAGGCCACCACCCAAGCCCAACACTAAAGCGGTTTTTGCATTAGGGTTGATAACAGCTAAATTTTTAGCTAACACATTTGAGTACGGTAATTTTGATTGATTGGTTTTTACATCAATACACGATTGTATAATGTTGTTTATTAAAAGATATCGTACTGTTTCGTTGCTTGTATCTGTTTTATAAACTCTGTCTTCAACTTCTAATTTACCTAACAAGCCTTCCTCCAAATAAATAGTCGAAGGTTTTTTGCTTATGCTTTTAAACGAAAAAAAAATACTTGCCAGAAAAAAAAGTATTGGAAAAAAAGTTTTTCTTTTAGCGAAATAGAAAATGGAAAAAACAGCTAATAAACTTGCATTAACTAGTAGTGTAATAGTTAAACCCCATTGTGGTATAGCATAAAAAGCAGTTATAAACGTAAAGCAAATGCCGCCAAGCGTTGAGGTGGCATAAATTTCACCTGATTTTTTACCGACTTCTTCGTGTGTTTCTGTAATGGATTTAATTATGAGCGGAGACACCATGCCCATTATAAAAACAGGTGGAAATAAAACAACCGAACTACTTATAAGTACCGCAGGAATGAGGGAGAAATTGCTTGCTAAATAAACCAATAAAAAAGTTAGCATAGGTAAACAGCAAATGTAAATGGCGGCACATAAAACGCTTGCCATTAAAATTTTTTCATGATTTTTTTTGATGGATAGCCTGCCACCAAAAAAATAACCACAAGCTAAACCGCCTAATGTAAGTGCCATTACACAAGCCCACACATATAACGATGTGCCAAAATAAGGGGCTAGTATTTTTGCGCCAACCAATTCGGTGCTCATTACAACACCACCTTCGATAAACGATAATAAATATAAAAATTGTTTTTTACGAGTTGAACTACTCATTAGGGTGCAATTTTTTCAAACACAAGCGCTTGAAATCTTTGGTCGGTAGAAATGCGGCTTTGCAATAAAGTATATTGCTGAGGTCTGCGTTGAAAATAATCAGCATTAACAGTATTCTTGTTTAATTTAGGACGATAACCATAATGACTTTCCCATAAAACAATAGAACCAACAGGCGCCGTTTGTAAGGATAAACTATCAGAGTAAACTTGTTTATTGTATACGTTATGTTTCTTTTTATCGTAAAAATATTTAAACAAAATGTGGTTGGTATAAACGGGTATTTGCTTATCGGTAAAGCCTTTTGCAATAATGGAGTTTGTTATGGTTTCCATAACAGTATCTTCAGGGGTAGCTTTAAATGGGCGAACAGTGAACAGAACAAATAGCAAAGCAATAATTGTAAAAGCTATTGTGAGTTGTTTTTGTTTACTTATAATAAACAAGCAGGCTGCCGCACTAAGTGTAAATAAAAGAGGTATATAGTCGTGTGCAGGCTCCTCGCCAGTTTGTGGGTTTACTTCATTTAATAACCTAACATTGTTGTTGGGGTAACACAAAAACGCGGTTACTACAATTACATAAATAGTTATGCCTACATATACAAGTGTTTTTTTATTTAGGTGTTTGTACTTATCACATACTATGGCGCAAAGTAAAGCCACTAAAGGAGAAATGGCAGTCATATAACGCAGGTTACCACCTGTTGCAGCACCTATTTTTAAACTTTCCCAATTAAAAAGGCAGTGAATAAAGAAATAAACTAAAACCGGAATTGAAATAAATAAAAGTGAATGAGCTGTTTCTTTTTGTTGAGGATATTCTTTTGTGTAATCTGTTTGGTTAAACATTTTAGCACGTTTAGCAAAAAATAAAAGAATATACATTACTAAAAAGAAACATTGTACGGCACCCCAAATAGTAATGCCCATTTTGAAGTAATGGTCGAAGCCCTGGCGAGGCCATTCATCAGCATATTTTGCAGCTGTTTTACTGCTTGATGTAATTAAATATAGGGGCTCGCCGGTTGCCATAAAGCCCCAAATGTTATTTAGTAAAGGAAACGCACCCAATAGTAAAAAACAAATCCATCGCTTGTTTAATGCTTGCCAAATTCCGTAAATTGGAATCAGTAATAAAAACTCCTGCCTGATAATTCCGGCAAAAGATAATATTAATGAAGAGGCAACATATTTTTTTTCTGAATGAAAATAAAGGGCAAGTAATAAAATAAATCCGCTAAAAGTATCCGCATAATTGCGAAACGAAAGTTGTATCCAATAAGGTTGTAGTGCTAGCATAAAAAAAGCCAACCAGGCAAATTTACTGCCTATGCGCTCTGCTACTTTGTAGGTTAAAAAACAAGCCATAGCGGCAAAGGCAGCATTAACATAAACTAAAAATTTATTACCTAAAAGAGAAGGAATAACATAAATAAGTTTGTAACCTGTTTTAGCTGAATTGCCTAAAATTACGTTTGGATTGTTCCAAAACTCACGCATGTTAAAGTAATGCCCAATTTCATCGTGCTGATAAAAACCGGGAGCTAAAAAAGAATAAACAACATAACTCAAAAAAACCACTAGTGTTAGCCACAAGGCCTTTTTATCATCACTTGAAAATTTAATAAGATTTGTGCTTGCTGTCATAGGGAGCAAAAATAGTTTTTTTACTCTAAATACACAGTCTCTTTTCCGCTCTTCGAAAAATCGGCAACAATATGTTCTTGCAGGGTAGTAGAAAGCGAAAGTCCAACAAAATCGGCTTTTACGGGATACTGCGTGTGACTTCGGTCAACTAACACAATTGTGTGCAGTTTTTTAATGGGTTGTGTTAAAAATAGCTGAACCGCATATATAAGTGTTTTGCCACTATTCAACACATCATCAACCACAAAAATGGTTTTGTTTTTATAAGCTACCTCGGTAAAATCTATAGCTGGCTTTTTCGCTAAAGGATTTTTTTTATCTAACGTAATTTTACCAAGTGTAACTTTATAAGGAGCTATTTTTTTTAAAATAGTAGTTAGTTTTTTAGCTACTAAATAACCGTTTCCCTCAATGCCGGCAAGCATAATTTCTTTTTCTTCCAACGTGTGCTCGTAAACTTCGTAGGCTAAACGATTAAGCTTTTGTTGTATTTGTTGGGTGTTTAAAATTTCTACCTTTTTCATACTACTTCATAAATTTATTTTGCGCATCGCTAAACACGGGGAAGTTGTTGTAATGCCAGTTGTTAATCACACGACAATCCTTCATTAGCATTAAGCCGGGGTTGGAGCGTATCATGGTTTTTAAAACAATGCCATCCATGTTATAAAAATCGTACAGGGCATTAAACTTATGTTTAAAATCATTTATTTGCTCGTTGCTTGATGCGGTTAAAGCAATAAAGTTGATTTTATTTTTTTCGCAAATGGTATAAAAATCATTGATTTTTGCCATCAACTCCGCATTCTGTGATGTTTTGTTTAAATCGTAGCAAACTAAATAGAAGTTGTAATTTTTGTTTCCTAAAATAGTATCGGTAACATTATTTCCATCTAAATCGGTAATGGTAAAATCAGGGATTTTTGCAGCATCAACTTCCGGACTAATTACTACCGAAGGCATAGCACGATGGAATTTCCAATGCAGGGTATCTTGCCAAGGGTAGTTTTTATCAGTAAATTCAGTCGTATCTCCACTCTGAATGTTTTTGTACATAAAATGTGATTCGTAAACCGCAGCTTTATAATTTGGTCCGAGCTTTTTGCCTTCGCAAATGCTTAAACCAGGCGCATAGGCGCGGAAATCAATTACGGGTAAATTGCGATAGCAATGTATAGGAAACCATATAGAAGCTGCAATAGCAACAACGGTAAGTATATTGCTAATCATGCCGCCAAACAACGGGTTGATATTGTCTTTACCCGAAAATAAAAGTGTAATGAGTATAAGCAGAGTTATGTCTTTCCAAAAACTTTCCCAAGGGGTAAGTTTAATGGCATCGCCAAAACAACCACAATGTGTAACTTTATTATAGCAAGCCGAATAGAAAGTTAAGAATGTAAAAAATACAATTTGTGCCAAAAGCAACCACAGGGTAAGTTCTTTTTTAAAACCAATAAGCAGCATAAAACCAAGTGCAACCTCACTTACACAAATGATGATAGCAAGTGCCAGAGAAATGTGCGCCATCCAATCGAACATAGCTAAACCTGTATCGCCTTTAAAAACCTCGAAATACTCTTCTAATTTATACGAGAAACCAACGGCATCGTTTGATTTAATAAAACCCGAAAAAATAAATAGCCCACCAACTAAAACTCTTGCTATATGTGTAATTAAAGGCCACTTGCTTATAAAATCTGAGGCATTAATTAACAGCACCAACGTTATTAAAATACCGGCAACGGTAGTTTTACTAAGACAATGCGGGGTTATAAAATAAAAGCCCACCGCAAGACCTGCTGATAAAATAAATTTAAAAAAATTGCCTTGTATAAATTTTTTCATGTTACTATTTTCAATTAAAAGTGTTACAAATTTAACCTATGTTGCCACGTAAGCAAATACTAGGCCAAAATAAACTAGGTTGCTTTTTCTTGCTGCTTAAAATAATCGAAAACCAATTTAGCTTTAGCCTTACCTATACTACTTTCAAGGGTTTCAAGCGAGGCTTCTTTTATTTGTTTGACTGATTTTAACTCACCTAAAAGTTTTTCCGCTGTTTTATCACTTATGCCTTTAATATTATTTAACTCGGTAGTTATGCTACCCTTGCTGCGTTTATTACGGTGATGCGTTATTCCAAACCTATGGGCTTCGTCGCGTATGTGTTGTATAATGCGTAAGCTTTCTGATTTTTTATCGAGATACATGGGGATAGAATCGCCCGGGTAATAAATCTCCTCTAAGCGTTTAGCAATGCCAATAATGGCCACCTTGCCCATTAAATCTAACTTGTTAAGGCTATTAATGGCGGCGCCTAATTGCCCTTTACCACCATCAATTACTATAAGTTGAGGCATATCTAAATTTTCTTCCAGCACACGTTTGTAGCGGCGGTAAATTACTTCTTCCATCGTAGCAAAATCATCAGGACCTTCAACGGTTTTTACATTAAAATGCCGGTACTCTTTTTTTGCAGGCTTGGCATCAATAAAAACCGTCATGGCGCTTACGGCAAAATGCCCTTGTATGTTTGAGTTATCAAAACATTCAATACGGCGAGGTTCTTCTTTCATGCGCAAATCTTTTTTCATTTGCTGCATAATGCGCTCGGTATGTTCTTCGGGGTTTATTAAGGCTAGCTGTTTGTTTTTATCTACCCGATGTTGCTCTGCATTACGCTGGCATAAATCCAATAATATTTTTTTATCGGCTGCTTTTGGCACAAAAAATTTGGCATCCGGTAACTCGCTTTCGGGATAAAAAGGAACTACAATTTCTTTGGCAGTGCTTTGTAAGGAATTGCGTATTTCGTAGATGGCATACATTAAAATTTCACTATCGGTTTCGTCCAATTTCTTTTTTATTTCCAGCATTTTACTGGCGATAATAGCACCATTTACTACATGAAAATAATTTATATAATACACATCGTTTTCCTTCACAAAAGCAGCTACATCAAGGTTTTCAATGGTGTTGCTAACCACCATGGATTTTGCCTGAAATTTCTCAAAAGCATCTATCTTATCTTTTAAAACCTGTGCTTTTTCAAACTCAAATTTTTCGGCATGAGCATGCATTTGCTGTTTAAAATCGCGTATAACAGATGAGATGTTGCCTTTTAGAATATTTTTTATTTGCTTGATATTGTTATCATAATCTGCTTCGGTTTGTTCAGCAATACAAGGACCTTTGCAAGTGCCAATATGATAATCTAAACAAGCACGGAATTTTTTTTGCTCGATGTTTTTTTCGGTCAAATCTAAACTGCAGGTGCGTAAAGGAAATGTCTCGCGTAAAAAAGCTAACATAGCTTTCATAGAGTATATAGACCCGTAAGGCCCAAAATACTCCGACCCATCATTAATTTTTGTGCGTGTAGAAAAAAAGCGTGGAAAAGGTTCTTTTTTTATACAAAGCCAAGGGTAGGTTTTATCATCTTTTAAGGCAATATTATACCGTGGTTGATACTGTTTAATTAAATTATTCTCCAGCAACAAAGCATCATACTCGGTGTTAACTACAATGGTTTTAATGTTAAAAATTTTTCGAACTAGTATTCTTAATCGAGCATTATCATGCTCTTTATGAAAGTAAGACGAAACCCGTTTTTTAAGGTTTTTTGCCTTGCCAACATATAAAATGGTTTCTTCCACATCAAAATATTGATAAACCCCGGGCTTTTCGGGCAGGGTTTTTAAAATAGCGTCTATTTGTGCAGAAATTTCCAAAATTATTACCCTTCAAAATTAATCTACATTACTCAAATACAAGCCTTTTTAAGTAAATTTGTACTCCGAAAAAATAAAGTGAGATTATTATGAGTAACGAGATAGAAAAAGTTAATTGTTTAATTATAGGTTCTGGTCCTGCTGGCTACACCGCAGCTATATATGCGGCACGTGCTGCGCTTAAACCCCTTATGTACACCGGCATGCAGCCGGGCGGACAGCTTACTATTACTACCGAGGTAGAAAACTACCCCGGTTATCCTAAGGGAATTGATGGTCCGCAAATGATGGAAGATTTTAAAGCCCAAGCCGAACGTTTTGGCACTGATGTACGTTTTGGTTATGCCAGCAAAGTTGATTTTAGCGGCCCTGTGCACAAAGTGTGGATTGATGAAACGACTGAAGTACATGCTGATACTGTAATTATTGCCACAGGCGCATCAGCTAAATGGCTTGGCTTACCAAGTGAGGATAGATTAAATGGCTTTGGTGTATCGGCTTGTGCCGTATGCGATGGGTTCTTTTTTAAAGGACAAGATGTTGCCATCGTTGGCGCAGGCGATACTGCGGCTGAAGAGGCTACTTACTTAGCTAAACTTTGCAAAAAAGTTTATATGATTGTGCGCAAAGGCGAAATGCGCGCCAGCAAAGCCATGCAACAACGCGTGCTTGACACACCCAATATTGAAGTGTTGTGGGATAGCGAAACCAAAGAAATTTTAGGAGATAAAGGTGTTACTGGCGCCTTGGTTTATAACAATAAAACTAAACAAGAACGCACATTAGATGTAACCGGTTTTTTTGTGGCCATTGGTCATCAACCTAACACAGGCATTTTTAAAGAGTGGTTAGATTTGGATGAAAGCGGCTACATTAAAACCATACCGGGCACCAGCAAAACAAAAATTAAAGGCATTTTTGCTGTGGGTGACGCGCAAGATAAAGTTTACCGTCAGGCCGTTACAGCAGCAGGAAGTGGTTGCATGGGGGCTTTAGATGCCGAACGTTATTTATCAGAAGCGGGAATTCATTAAAATGTTTATATTTATATGATGATTTTAAGACTACTTGCTGTTTTATTTTTATTTACCGGGTCGGTGTTTGCTCAAAACAACTATTCCGACCAAATCCCGCACCTTAGAAAATATAAATCATCAGAAGTGGTTGACTCTGCCTATGGCATAACCCTTTTTGATAAAATGGCCCCTTCTTTAGGAGGCGATTCGCTCCGTTACGATAAAAAAGGTTATAGTGCCCAAGGCTGGATAGAAGATTATTACGAAAGCGGAAAATTATTGCATCGTGGTTTTTATGTAGATGGCGAACTACGCGCCTACAAAAACTATTATGAGAATAATCAGCAAGAGCGTTCTTTCCGTATGATTGATTATAAGCATAGTGAGGTTATTGTTTATTATCCAGATGGAAAACTGAAATCTCAAATACATTATTACAGTAAGGCTCCTCAAAAAGAAATAGATTATTATCGTAATGGAAATATTGATATGGTGGAAGAGAATTATGGCGATAATGAGTACTTGATAAAACGAAACTCCTTTTTTGAAAACGGCTACGTGGAAACCGTTTTTGAGTTGCTTGATAAAAAGAAAAAAACATACACGCATAAAGAATATTTTGAAAACGGCAAGCTAAAAGAAGAGGGCATGCTTAAATTATATAAAGACCGAAACGATTACCTAAAAGAAGGCGAGTGGAAAACATATGATGAACAGGGTAGTGTAAAAAAAACGGAACAGTACCAGGCCGGCGAATTAAAAGGATAATTAATCCTTTCGTACAAAATCACGTTGCTTTAATTACTTTTGTACCCAATTAACCCCTATGAATTTTTTTAACCAGTTTATATTTGAGTTTAAAAAAATTTGCGGCAATTATATTCCGTTTACAAACCCTGTTTTAATTCTTTCGCTTGTACTTCTAATTATTTTATTTGCACCCTTAATTTTTCGCCGTTTCCGTATTCCGGGTATCATTGGCTTAATATTGGCAGGTGTTATTATTGGCCCCAATACGCTGCACTTAATTGATAAATCAACCAGCTTTGATTTGTTTAGCAACACAGGCTTACTCTACATAATGTTTTTAGCCGGGCTAGAAATGGATATGGAAGAGTTTGAACACAACAAAAGTAAAAGCATTGTGTTTGGCGCACTTACATTTTTTATACCCATAACCATTGGGTTTTTTGTGTGCATTTATGTTTTACAATATAATTTTTGGGCGGCGCTATTGTTAGCCAGTATGTTTTCTACCCACACGCTTTTATCATACCCTATTGTAAGTAATATGGGCATTGTAAAAAATCGTGCGGTGCAAATAACATTTGGTGGCACTATCATTACTGATTCGGCCGTACTTATTTTACTGGGGGTTATAACCAATTTATCGCAAGGCAATTTTTCAGTTGATTACTGGATTAAACTCGTTATAATGATTGCCGTTTTAATTATAGGCACTATTTATGTGTTGCCAAAATTGAGTAAGTGGTTTTTTAGAAACTTGGAAGGGCAGGGTAGCTCGCAATATTTGTATGTACTATCAATGATGTTTTTGGCAGCCTTTGTTGCCGATTTAGCGGGTGTTAAAGCCATAGTAGGTGCGTTTTTAGCAGGCTTAGCCTTTAACCGTGTTATTCCGCAAAGCTCGGTGTTAATGAACCGTTTAATTTTTATTGGCAACACCTTATTTATTCCTTTCTTTTTATTAAGTGCCGGTATGCTGGTTGATTTGCGTTTGTTTTTTGCGGGAAGCAAAGAACTTATTTTTGCTTTAACACTAAGTGGCGTTGCTTTGCTTACTAAATATTTTGCCGCACAAATTACCGGCTTCATTTACAAGTACACTAAATACGAACGCCGAATAATTTATGGCTTAAGCGCCTCGCATGCAGCGGCAACATTAGCTGTTATTAAGGTTGGGTTTGACATTGGGTTGTTAGACCAACATGCCGTTAACGGTACCATTATTTTAATTTTAATTACCTGTTTGGTAAGCTCGTTTGTAACCGAGCGCGCTGCCCGACAAATTGCCATTACCGAAAACGATTCAGAAATAAAATTAAAAAAGAGAATAGAACGCATTTTAATCCCGATTGCAAACCCTGAAAATTTGCAACGCTTAATGGAGTTTGCTTTGCTTATTAAAGATGAAAAATCGGTTGAGCCCATTTACCCGCTTACTGTTGTTGAAGATGCCGATGATGCTAACGAAAAAATAAACTTAATTAAAAAAGCCATTGATGCCATTACCCAACAAATTATATCGGCTGATACAAAAATCGAAATTCTTAAAAAAGTAGATTTAAATATTGTTGATGGCATTGTGCGCACAGCTAAGGCGTATGGGGCAAGTCATATTGTAATTACTAATCGTGCCACAAACACCTCATCTAACTTTTTGTTTGGTACGGTTTATAATAACCTGTTGGCTAAAACACAGCAAGCAGTTTTTTTGTCTAAAATTATACAACCCCTGCATTCGTTTAAACGGGTGTGCGTAGTGTTTACACCCAACGCCACACTTGAACCTAGCTTTAAGCGCAGCGCGCAAAAAACCTTGCGTATTTTAAAGCAAATAGGCGATAAGTCTATAGTATTTGGAGACGATAAAACTATCGAACAATTTCAAAAAACAGCCAACGATAAAAATGCATCTTTTTATAATTACAAGCCTGTTTCAGATTTTGAAGATATAGAAGCACTTGTAACTAAAGAAATTAGTGCCGATGATTTAATTTTTATTGTAAGCGCTCGTAAGCAAACGGTATCGCATAGTTTTGTGGTAGATAATTTTCAGAAAGATTTAATTAAAAACCTGGAGTTTCAAAGCTTTGTAGTGTTATATCCCGAAGTACTGGAGACTGCCATGAGCAATGAATTTAGTGATATAACAAGCACACCTGCCAGCGAAAACATTGAGAAACTAAAAGGCAGACTTACCGGCATATTTAAAAAATAAAATACAGTCGTACATCAATAAAAAAGCCCTGTTAGTTTACAGGGCTTTTTTATTGATTAATTTGTTGTTTACTTAGCTATGCAAGCTCGTATAAACTGATATTTTTCGTACTCGGCTGCATTCTCTAAATAATCGCCTTTGTAAGCAGGGCCATCAACTTTAGATGTGTTAGACCCAATGGTAATGTTTTCATCTGTAATGCCGCGTAGTTTTAGGCTATGTTTAATTTCTTCTAAAGCAGCTTTGGCGCGAACTTTAGCCAGTTCTTCGTTTGTTTTAAACTTGCTAGTAGGTACAGTAGATGCACTTGCACTTAGGTTTAATACAATTTTTTGACCTGCGTTTTTAATAGCAACTAACGAATCAATAAACTGTTTGTATTGTGGTGCAGTTTCGTCAACTTCGTTCATGTTATATTTAAAGTGGAACGTAAAGCACCCGTCTTTAAACGTGCTGTTATCAGGTGTTTCTGATCTGCCTTGTATGTAAATTGTTTTTTCAAACGATTTAGATTTACGTATGTGTTGTGTAGATACTACGGCATTATTAGTTACACCATCTTTAGTAACATTAATTTCGTAGTTAGTTTCA
>DATHOW010000297.1:0-17570 GCA_035484495.1 Bacteroidia bacterium
TTATGTTCTGTAATGCTTTGGCGTTTATGCTCGATGTATTGTTCAATAAGCTCTAAAAATGTATAGTCTATTTTATTTGTACCGGTATATAGCTCTTTCAAAATTTCAGCCGAAACACTTTTTTCTTTATAGATTAGTTCACAATATAAATTACTTAGGTCGTTTTTTATTTTAACCAAAGTAGTGTTATACAAAGTGTTTTCTTTGCTTGTTTCTAAAAGCCCTTGTCGTTCGTTGCTCCATTGGACTGGAATGATAAAAATGCCCGTTGAAATTTCACAGCGCCGGCCATTTACTGTAATTCTACAATAAATGGGCGCTAGGCCTTTTTTGTTAATACGCTTCGTTGAAATAAAAAATAAAACCCTCATTATAATCCTTTTCATAAGCTTTCTGCACAAAGTGGTTAGTAGTCCCCTACAAAATAGTTATAGTCCCCTCTTTAGTCGCTTATGCTTGTAAAATTTTGTTAAAATATCTTTGTTAACAAATACAAATTAGTTAAACACTCCTATTGTAAAATAAAAAACCCCTGTGTTTACAGGGGTTTTAGGCGGTTATATTAAACTGGTTGTCCGACCAGGGCTCGAACCTGGACTCTGCTGAACCAAAATCAGCCGTGTTGCCAGTTACACCATCGGACAATTGGGCTGCAAATTTAGGTTTTTTTTTTAATTAAGAAACTTTTTAGGCAACTAATCGGGTTTTTGATTTAAATAGTCTGTAAAATCTATAAAAAAAGGGTCAACAAAACCCTAAAAAGGGCCACTAACCTAAAAGGTTATAAAAAGATAGAAGGGTAAATTTATTCCCCTCCTTTATTTTAGCTAAAAAATAACAGTATATTATTGTTTAAACTATACTTAATCAACTACGGTTTTATGCGCCGTAAAACGCATTCTTTTGCCCTATAAAACACTTTAATTATTGTTGCGGCTTATTGTTTGTGATTTTCGTGCCCTCGTAAAACAATTAAAAACCACGTGCTTTTTACCAAAAATTGGAACGAGCTTTTTGAAACAGAAATAAGATTTTATTTTACTTTTATACAAACTATAAAATAACCTAGAATGGCAAAAGTTAGCGCAGTAATAAATAAAGAACATTATAAAACAGAAATTATTGCAGGCCCAAACAAACTAGTTGCCGATGAGCCAACAACTAACGGTGGCAAAGGCTTAGGCTTTGGTCCGGGTGAATTGTTGGCTGCTTCTTTAGCCGCGTGCACCTCCATAACCTTACGCATGTATGCCGATAGAAAAGAATGGGTTGTAGATAAAATTGAAGTAGATGTAGAGTTTGAACGAGACGAGGTAAAAAACACTTCAAGCATTATTCGTAAAATTCATTTTTCAGGTAATTTAGATGCCGAAAAAACAGAAAAACTTATGACAATGGCAGATAAATGCCCCATGCACAAAACATTATCAAACCAAATAACCATTACAACCTTAGCTATATGAAAGACATAACTAAAAAATATACCAACGGCGAAGTTACTATTGTGTGGAAACCAGCCATTTGCATTCACTCAACCATTTGTTGGAAAGGAGCCACGGGTTTAAGTGATGTTTTTAACCCTATGGAAAAACCTTGGATTAAACCTGAAGGGGCAAGTACAGAGCAAATTGTAGAACAAGTTAAAAAATGCCCATCGGGTGCACTTAGCTTTTATTACAATGATGAAACCCCAACTAATGATAAGTAGCCGAGCTTATTATATAACAAGCTAAAAATAAATTAGTGTGGTGCAGCAGCAACCTCTAATCCGGTTTCGGTAATTAAAGATTGTTCTTGGTAATTTTCATAATCTGTGTTTATTTCCCACAAATCATGCTTGGTGTTTTTTACAATATTTTCTGCCGCCAAGTAACCCATTAAAATAGAGTGGTCTTGGTTATTGTATTTAAACGCCCCATAACGCCCAATAGGAATTAGGTTTATTAGCGTTTTCAAATAATCTTCAACAGGTTTTAATTCCTCTTTATATCCGGTAGAGTAAACAGGATAACAACGCGGAATGCGATATACATGCCCATCTAATATTTCAGTATTTCCGGTTAAGCCGGTTACTTTTATTTCTTTTTTTGCAAGCTCTACTAGTTTAGCATTGTCTTCTTTCCAAATAGCATCTTCATCATAGCACCAGTACTCTAAAGCAAGTATCGAGGTTTTTTCGTTGCCATATAATTGAGGAACCCAATTACGGAAATTTGTAATGCGACCCGTTTTTACATCATCCGAATTTATATACAACCAGTTATCCGGAAATAAATCTACTCCGTTTACATGCAAGTAAACAATAATGGTGTTTCTAAATTTTAGCTTGTTGCAATTATCAATAATGCTTTGTGGCACATCGGGTAAGCGGCTTACCATTAAAGTAAGCGGCATAGATGAAATAACTACATCACATTCTTTTACTGTTCCGTCTGCAAGCTGAATGGCTTTTGCTGTTTTGTTTTCTGTAATTATTTTATCTACCGGAGTTTTTAAATAAATGTTTCCACCTTTGCTTTTTACAAACTCCGCCATGCGCAAATAAACCATGCCTGTTCCTTCAACCGGATAGGCAAAAACATCTACTAATGTTTTGTGTTTTTTACTTGAGTCTTTAAACAGGGCTCCTTTAAAGGCTTCCCATAACGAAAGTTTTTTAATGCGTTGTGCAGCAAAATCAGAATCGAGGTCGGTACATTTAATGCCCCATAATTTTTCGGTATATTCTTTAAAAAATATTTGGTACAAACGTTTTCCAAAACGCTGTGTTACCCAACTTTCAAATGTGCCTTTATCTTTTGTAGGAACAACTTTTTCTTTAAAAAAACTAAGTGCGCTTTGTGCGGCTTCAATTATACCTAAATTTTTAAGGGCGTTTACCAGTTTTACAGGATAGAAAAAGAATTTTCCTTTATAATAAACTCGTGTAAGTCGGTTAACCATTTTATAATCGCGACCTACAACTTCTAACCAAATTTTATTTACGCGTGTATCGTTACTAAAAAATCTATGCGGCCCAATATCAACTATCTGATTCCATAGTTTGATGGATTTAGACATCCCACCAATAGAATCAGAAGCTTCATAAACATCTACCTGTACCCCCAGTTTTGCAAGTTCATATGCAGCCGTCATACCAGCGGGACCTGAACCTATAACAACTACTTTTTTAGACATATTTTACAAAATTTATATCGAACTTAAAAAACAACAGGCACAAATTAAAGAAGTGCTTTGCTTTGTAAAATCAAGATGCGAATATAGTAATTTAATGCAGAAAAACAGGTGTTTGGTTAGGGTAGTAATAGCTTGCTAAACCAATGAAAACTATTAGAATATGTTGCGTAATTTTGGGCAAGTTGTTTAGTACAATAAAGTAAATTACAACTTAATTAATCAACACAAAAACCAGCAAATACAAATGAAGATTTCTAACAATAAAATTTTAATTACAGGCGGAGCAACTGGCATTGGCTTAGGACTTACCGAACAGTTTTTAAAAGAAAACAACCATGTAATAATTTGTGGCCGACGTGCTTCTGCTTTAAAAGAAGTATCAGATAAACATCCTTCGGTAATTACCAGGGTTTGTGATTTAGCGGTTGCAGCAGAGAGGGAAGAGCTTTTTAAATGGATAGCCGAAAAACACAGCGATTTAAATGTACTGGTAAATAATGCAGGCATCCAACAATGGATGAGTGTTACGGATGCCGATTTTTTTACCCGCGCTAAAGATGAAATTGCAACTAATATAGACGCACCTCTTCATTTAACTTCTTTATTTATTAAGCTAAACTCGTTAACTACGGTTATTAATGTAACATCGGGCTTAGCGTTTGTGCCACTTACAAAAACACCTGTGTACTCGGCTACAAAAGCATTTTTTCATTCGTTTACGCTTTCGTTAAGACATTTGTTGAAAGAAAAAAATATTGAGGTTATTGAAATAATTCCACCCGCCCTTAACACCGACCTTGGTGGTAAAGGCCTACACGACCACGCACCACCTGTTAATGATTTTGTAACGTCTGTTTTTGAACAAATGAAACAAGGCAAAATCGAGCTAACTTTTGGCTTTAGCGAAAACATGGTTAAGGCTGGGCCCGAAGACTTAAAAAATGCTTTTGCAAGGTTAAACTCTTAACAGTTTAAAAAAAATCGCTATCTTTAATTTATAATTCTACTTATGAAAAAACTACTATTCATTGTTTTACTATTTGGCTTTAAACAAATAAATGCCCAATGCAATAACACTAATTTTGAAACCGGAGATTTTTCTGGTTGGACAGGTAGCACCGGCTATAATGCAAACTCAAACATGCCACTTACTCTTTCATCAGGTAGCATTACTTCATTAGGTGTTAATTCACCTGAACCAGGTTGTTCTTTTCACACCATTATGACTGCAGCCGGAGGAACTGATCCGTATGGAGGGTTTCCGGTTATAGGTCCAAACGGAGGTAATTTTTCTTGCAGGCTTGGTGGCGAAAACATAAACACTAATAACGGTGCGGGCATTGCGGGTTGTACTGTTAATTATCCAAGCGGCACCCCTTATTATTATTCTAACGGCGAATCATTACAACAAACTTTTACTGTAACCGCAAGCAATGCTTTGTTTACATATAATTATGCGGTAGTTATGGCCAAAGCCCCTCACCCAAATGGACAACAACCTTATTTTAAGATAGAGGTTTTAGATTCTAGTAATATACTAATTCCTTGTTTGTCTTATAATATCCAAGGAGATAGCTCAGGCAATTATCCTCCGGGGTTTATTGATAATGGCGGTGGGGTTGAAATTCTTGCGTGGAGTACAAAATCTATGAATTTAATGCCATATGTAGGTCATAATGTAACTGTACGTTTTACAGCAGCAGGCTGTATACCGGGTGGACACTTTAGTTATGCTTATATAGATTGTTCTTGCTCTGCACCGCCAGAAATTACTATTCCCACCACCGCATGTCCTGGCGGTACAGATTCTTTAATTGCCCCGCTTGTAGCGGGAGGAACCTACACCTGGACTGGTCCGGGCATAGTAAGCGGTGCCAATGCTCAAATAGCAACAGCTAATGTAGCAGGTGTTTATAGCGTTGCTATAACTAATCCCGCAGGCTGTACTTATAGCATTGATACAACCTTACATTTTAATGGTCCTACAATGCAAATAACAAGTTATACAAATTCCTTATGTGCCGGCAACACAACCACTTTAACTGCTAGCGGCGCAACAAGTTATACCTGGAACACTAACGAAACAACCGCCACTATTTCAATTACACCAACCATTACTACAACCTATACTGTTACAGGTGCCGGAGCGGGCGGCTGTGTAAATACAACTACATTTACACAAACAGTTACTAATTGCAGTACTACAGGATTTAATCAGTTAGCAGATGAAAAAGAAAAAATTACAATTTACCCTAATCCAACAAACAGCAACATAACCATACAAGCAAATACTGAGTTGGGTGCAATTATTGTTTACAATTATTTAGGCGAAATTGTTTTACAAACAAAAAGCAAAAACAAGCTAGAACAAATTGATGTAAGCAAATTTGCAGCAGGTGTTTATACAATACAAACACAAAACAAGTTTATAAAACTAATTAAAGAGTAAACCTGTTTTTATTAATAAATGTTAAGTCCGTTTTTATGGCATAACCTTTGAATAATTGCATTTAATAAAAACACGCATTATGAAAACAATTGCTTTTAGTTTATTTTTAATTGTGGCTACATTTTCTTTACAAGCACAAACAAAATATTTACACGATCGCTCGGGGAAATGCATTGGTAGCATTTCAGCCGATGGTAAAATCAGAAACGCATCCGGAAATTTGGTAAAAGAAGTTAAGTCTGATGGAACTGTTATGGATGGTTCAGGGGGGTATTTTGGCGAAATAAAATCTGATGGAACCGTTCGCGATAAATCAGGAAGCCGTATGGGTGAAATAAAATCCGATGGAAGTATTAGGGCTCGTGATGGAAGTCGTTTGGGTCAAATAGATTCTGACGGAACAGTTAGAGACCACGACGGAAACAATATTGGCAATACAAAAGGAGGAAGTGTAAATCAAGCTGCCCTCGTCTACTTTTTTTCAGGTAATAAGAAAAAATAAACTGTTAGTTAGCAGCCATTAACTTCACTTTATACATAAGCGAGGGCATGTACTTTACCCCTAAAGTGCTCCATATATAGTTGGTGTCTTCGGGACTTAGGTTTATTAATTCTAGCTCTAACTTATCTATGTTTTGTGGCATGTTAGGATAATTAGTTTTTTGAAAAACAAGGTTGCTTTGAAAAAAAGAAAGTGTGGTAGAAATAAATTTTAAGCTTTCCGCATAATTACCGGCACTAAAATTAGCCGCAAACAAAACCTCTAAACTCATGTTTAAAGATTGTTTGTCTGCCTGAGCCGTTTTAGAAAAACCCACATTTGTTGTATTGCTTCCTTGGTCTATATTTACAAGGCAAACAACTATTTTGTTTTCTATGTTAGCGACAACTGTACCATCCGCATTAACAAGACTAGATAAAACAGCTTTGTCTTCGCTGTCCCTAAACGTGGTTCTTAAATAACCATTTAAAGCTGTGGTAATAAATTCTAGGCCTTCATTTATCATAGTATATTGTTTTTAATATTAAGCCTTAATGGCTTTTATAACTTCGGCATCCGTTGGGTTTACCGATGGGCCAAAGTAATTCGTTAGTATGCCTTGTTCGTTAACCAGGTACTTGCTAAAATTCCAAACGGGTGCTTGGTTGTTCCATCCGTTTAAAGTTGCATTAGTGAGCCAATTATATACTTCGTTTTGATTTTCGTTTTTTATTACGCCGCTTTTTTTCATCATTGTAAACGTAACGCCATAGTTTGCCTGACAAAAAGTAGCAATTTCGGTATCACCATGCTTTTCTTGTTCTTTAAAATCATTTGCCGGAAACCCTAAAACAATTACTTGTTGCCCAAACTGTTCGTGTAGTTTTTGTAAACCTGTAAACTGAGGTGTAAAACCACAATCAGATGCTGTGTTAACCAACAACACTTTTTTACCTTTAAAGCTTTCAAAATTTATTTGTTCGCCCTTTATTGATGTGGTTTTTAAATTATAAAACGAAGCATGTGGCTGAACATTTTTATCATTACTTAATGCTAAACTTGTTTTTTCTGTTTTTAAACGCTTTTGTAAAAGCGGGTATATGTGTTTTATTACAAATTGTCTTAGGGTCATTTTTTATTTAATTATTGTTCAACAAAAGAAGTTAATTATCAGCATGATTTATAAAATTTATACCTTTATAACAAATAAAACAAACCATGTTAATTACAACAAGCACATCTTTAGAAGGATATAAAATTACAAAACAATTAGGTTTAGTGCGTGGAATTACCGTTCGCTCACGAAGTGTGGTGGGTAACCTGGCCGGTGGTTTTATGACCATTTTTGGTGGTAAAAGCGCTATTTATACCGAATTGTGTGAAAAAACCCGCGAAGAAGCCTTACAGTTAATGATAAAGCACGGACAAGAAATGGGTTGCAATGCCATTATAAATATGCGTTACGATGCTAACGAAGTAATGAGTGGACTTACCGAAGTGTTGGCTTACGGTACCGCTGTTGTTGTTGAAAAAACAGCTTAGTAATTAATTAGCCGAGGCATCCCCTCTTAAATGAAAACTGCTTTTGCACCTATAGCAAGTAAAGAATGCAGGGTGTTAATTTTAGGCACTATGCCCGGAGAACGCTCTATTGAATTAAACCAATATTACGGACACAAAGGCAATCAGTTTTGGAAACTGATGTTTGATATTTTCAACCAACCTTTTACTGATAATTATACCGAGAGAATAAACCTGCTTACAAAAAATAAAATTGCCTTGTGGGATGTTTTAAGTCATTGCGAAAGAGAAGGCAGTGCCGATTCTAAAATTAAAAATGCAACCGCAAATAATTTTGCTTTGTTTTTTAAAAAGCACCCTCATATTAAATATGTATTTTTTGCCAGTAAAGAAGCCGAAAAACTTTACAAAAAGCACGTTGGGGTTTTTGATGAACTTACTTATCACACCCTGCCCTCACCAAGCGGAGCAAATGCATCAAAAACTTACGCTGCAAAATTAATTGAGTGGAAAACGCTTTTGAGGGTTTTTACCTACAATCAGTAAAAATTTTTGTTCTAAATCAATATTGTGTTTTAAGTTGGTTTGTGTTTCCATTTTTACTTGCTATATAAAACCCCATATGGCACTTTATAAGGGTTATTATTTGTTTGTTGCTGTTGTGTTACATAATTTTTAAAATCGCGTTGCAGGGCAAATGCAGCGTTATTTGAGTAGGTGGTTTTTAAAAACCCGCAGTGTTTTACAAATGCCGTAGCTAAGTTTTTAATGCTATCATCGGTTTTCTTTAATTCAATAGCTAATGCATGTATAACATCGTTATCCGAAAAATAAAGAGGAAGGCTTATCCCTTCTAGTGTTCTAGTATGTTCTAAGTTAGTGGTTGATTTTTGACTCTCTGTTGGTTGATTTTTGGTTAAATCGTTGGTTACTGTACTCGTACGAATAGTTATAACATCACTACTAATAAGGGTTACAACCGTACCTAAGTTGGTTGTTTTGGTGGTTATTTGGTGGTTACTTTTTAGGGTTTGGATGGCTGTTCGCAACTGCATGCGTGTACAGCCTTTCCATAATTTTTCGGTAGTGCCTATTACGCATTGAAAAAGTTGTAAATTTAATTTGTTGTAGTTTTCGTTCCATTTAATTCGCTCAGCAATTACGGTTAGCAACAAAAAAGCAAAGGGATGATTTTTTCTCAACCATTGAGTTTTTTCACCTCGGTGCATTAAATAAAAAGATGTTGTTTTTGTACTCATTTTGTAAAGCAAATAATGCTTTACAAAATTACCGGGCTCTATTTTTTAGCGTGTACTTTGCGGTAAAGATTTAGTGGTGATTATTTAATTACTAAGTAATTATAAAATATAGCCCAATGGTATCCCCATTTTTGTTGAAAAAATTCCCCAGTAATTAGTCGGCGTATTATTTGATTAGCCATTTACAAATTACTTAGTTTTCATAACTTCCTTTATTTTATTAGCTATATCTACTGCATCTACAGGTTTTTCCATAATTGGAATAAAAGGTAATTTCCTTTCTTCCAATCCACTTTGGATATTTCCACTTCCAGTCAAAATTAATAGTTTCGGTTGTTTTTGCAATTTTAAAATTTGTGCAATTAAATTATAGCCATCCTTGTCACTATGAGACGATAAAGAAATATCAATTATAGCCAAATCATAATTAGATATTTCATTAATGTCACCAAAAACTTGGGAATTAGTAAATGTGTTTATTTCTAAAGAATCTTTAAAAAAAACTTTGTTACAAATATCAAACTGAACCTCTACTTTGTGCAGTTCGTTTTCAAAAAGAGCTATTTTCATTTTTTAATCATTATTTTTAATTCCAATTCGTACATACTATTTTCATACCTAGCAAAATATCCTATTCTCATTTGATGACAATACATCCTTATATGTGTCCAACCGTGCGAATTTCTTTTGTGAATTTCCCATTTTTCGTTCGAATTAAAGTCTTCGATAGTTTTAATTAGTTTCTTTAATTCAACTCTATTGTTTACTTCGTTTCTAAATGTAATTAAAACAAAATCCCTCTCAAAAGTAAAAAGTAATTCTTTATTCTCGGTTGCATATTTTTCAATATTTGAAATTACATCAGTATAAATTATTAAAAGATAATCAGAGTTATAACTGCACATTTTTTCAGTTAGGCTTTTGATATCCAAAACCTCATTTTTCACAGTTATTTTACTATGCGGAAAATTATCTATCCATTTTCTTTGAGTAATTACAAATAACTCATACAATGTATAATCTTTAAATACTTGAATTATATACGGGTTTTTGGAGTTTTCCAAAATTAATTTAGCTCTATCTGTTATGTTCTTTATTTCGGAAAGAGCGTGGTCCCTTTGTGAAACAAATTGCTCAAGCAAATAATCTCGCATCTTAACATCCTTTACATCGGTGGCATCATATAGTTTTGATGTTGTTAATGCACTTTTTATTGGTGAAAGGCTCCCTTTTACATAATGCATCACTTCGGTCGCTTTTAGTACATAATCCGATTTGTTTTTTAATCCTTGTAAAACATCAATTTTACTTTTGTTCAATCGGAACTGTGTTTCAAATAATCGACCTAAATGTCGCAGTACCGGAAAGAGAATTACTCGAGACAAAATACGTTTAGAAAAAAGACTAATGCTTTTTTCTGTTAGAATTAAAAAAACGTATTTTTTTTCATCACATGCGATAAGGGTAAAAATACTGTTATTATATTCTTCTTTATTAATAACAACAGAACGTCCAGTAACCAATGGCTGAGTGTTGATTTCCTTAATCAAGGATGGTAAATCTTCAAAGGAATATTCAATAATATAATTAGAACTATTTACTAATAGCAATTTATCCGCCTTAATTATAAAACAAGAGATTGCTTTTACTTTTAAATTTCGTATATAAGCTGTCGTGTTTATTGTTTGAATTAATTCTTCATAAATTATCGTCAGCTCTTTTTGTCCGTAATTTTTTGTATAAAACTCATCGATAATTTTAAAGATTGTGCTATGAACATTCTCAATAGTTTGTCTCAGTTTTAGAAACTGATCTATACATACAAGAACAATTACAGGAATCAATAATTTCAAATCAAAGGTAAATTTATTTAGAGCTATAATTCCTATTACGCAAAAGGGGTATACGTAATATCTTTTACAAAAGACTACATTATCTATGTTTTCACTAGAATTATTTGAGGCATTTATTATTGGGAGTATCAATAAAAAATAATTTGCAAATTCTGAAATTGGTCTGCCAAATAAAATAAAATAAATAAAACAATAATCTAAAAGTAAACGTAAAAATGGTTTATTAAATTTCGATTTTCTTAATAAAAAGAAAGAAACTATAAAAAAAAGTGAGACTCCTAAATATTCTACAGTTCCAAATGAGTTGTCTTTCGAAGTTAAAACAATTGTTAATGAATAGAAAAAGATTAAAAATCTATAAATTATAGAAAAAATAACTCTTAGATGATAATCAATTTGTTTGAGCATTTAGTTCTTAATTTTAATTTTTTCAATTATCTCCTTCACGAAATAATTTATAATGATACTAATAAAAATCACCTTACTAAACATTATTAAAATTACCCCTCCTATATTATTTCCTTTCACTTTTACTCCTTCATCAAAGTCAAAAAGCAGAGAAATTGTGTTTGCCAAGTGATTTATAAAATAATTACTACTAAAACTCTCTTTTTTTACTTCTATCCATTCCATGCAAATTAAAGGTGCAGGAAGTAGTGCTATTGTAGTAAACAAAAAGAAGACCAGTATTGTAATTACTAAATGCCACATTGTTTGAGTCGACCAAATCGAAATAAATTTTATAACATTTGTTAGCCCCTTTTCCTGCCAACATAATCTAATTTTTTCAGCATGAATTAATTCCTTACAATTACTCGCTATTTCATCATGCCCATTTTTTTTAAGATTTCTCATAAAAAAACTTAACAGACTAATTTTTTCCTTTAATGGAAACGCTTTTATCTTGTTTTCAATGAATTTGAGAGATATTTCAGAGTAGTCGTGTTCTTGTTCCTCTGAGGCCTTTATATAGTAAAGAAAACATTTTTTAATATCTGTATAAACGCTATATTTTTCATTATAAGAAATTAAAAGCTCCTTGATAGAAATAATATCATTTATTTTATAAAGCTTGATGGAAAATTTATTATAGGGAAATAACCCTTCTAAGTCCTCAAGTTCTTTTTGGCAGCCCTTTAACTTTGATACTAAATATTCTATTATTTCTTTATTATCCAATAAAAGAGTTTAAGAACACTAAATGTAATTAAAATTAGTCACCTATAACAGCTCTTATTTTCATTTTGGATTTTCTTTAATTTCAGATTTGTCCTAAAACAAAAAACCCTCGTAAATTATTCATTTACAAGGGTTTTACTTAGTAGCTTGCGGTCCGGACGGGACTCGAACCCGCGACCTCCGCCGTGACAGGGCGGCATTCTAACCAGCTGAACTACCGGACCAACCTATTAAGGAGGCGCAAATGTACAAAAATTTCTATTCCCAGCAAATTTAACCTCTAATTCTTTATTTTTAGGCTTTATTTGTAGCTCTCTTTTGGCATCAGGCGTTAACATATCTAAAAAATCAAGCCCCTTAAAGCGCCTTGTTTTATGGTTAAACTATTTTGCGGTGGTAGCCCTGCTGCTATCGTTTACAGCCAAATACATTAGTCCTCAAACATTTTGGCCTTTAGCTTTTTTCGGCATATCGTATCCGGTTTTATTGCTGTTAAATGTTTTATTTATTGTTTTATGGAGCATTCAAATGCGCTGGTGGGCATTATTATCGGGGCTGGCTATTATTGTTACCCTGCCCAACCTGTTAAGCATTGTACATATAAACCCGGGCAAAAAAGCAACCAGCAATAACGATATTAAGGTGATGGATTTTAACTGCATGTTGTTTGATTTGTATAATTGGTCGCACAACAAACAATCGCGCAAACTGATTTTTGAAATGCTGCAAAGCGAATCGCCTGATATACTTTGCTTGCAGGAGTTTTACACATCGGAGCAGCCTAAAGATTTTCATAATGCCGATACATTGGTTTCGTTCTTAAAAACAAAAAACATTCACGCTGAATATACCACTACTCTGCGCCAGTTCGACCACTGGGGCATTGCCACACTTACCAAATATCCTATGGTGCGTAAGGGTAAAATTGTATTCGACACCAAATCGAATAACATTTGCATTTATACCGATGTAATTATAAATAAAGACACCGTGCGCATTTACAACACGCATTTGGCATCTATTAGTTTTGGCAAAAAGGAGTACAAGTTTATTGATGGATTGAATAACAACGAGTATAACGATTCTAACTTAGTAGAATCTAAAAATATTATTAAACGATTAAAAAACGGTTTTTTAAAGCGTGCCGAAGAAGCCGGAATGGTTGCTGCACACATGAAAACCTGCCGATACAAAATTATTTTGTGTGGCGATTTTAATGATACACCTTCATCATTTGCCTATCATTTATTGAGCGAAAATTTAAAAGATGCTTTTAAAGAGTCGGGTAACGGCATCGGTAAAAGTTATAATGGCAACCTGCCTTTATTACGTATAGATTATATTTTACATAGTCCCGATTTTGAATGCAATGGTTACAACCGCATAGCCGAAAGTTTAACCGACCATTATCCAATTTGTTGTTATTTGCATTTGAAGAATAAATAAATTTACCGCTGATGTTTTCTGATAAAATAAACAACCTAGACCCCGAAGATTATTACATAAGCGAAGAAGGATTTGTTGTGTTTACCGAAAAATATCATTTAAAACGCGGCTACTGCTGCAAAAGCGGTTGCCGTCATTGCCCCTATGGGTACAACAAAAAAACAGGCTTGTTTGATAAAAAAGAAACTAAATAATATATGACAACAGCAGAATTTAAAAAAACAGTTTTAGCCGGCATTCCCAATGAATTGCCTGCCCTTAAAGAGTTTGACAAAACCCTAAACCACGCCCCAAAGCGAAAAGATATTTTAAACGAGGCTGAAAAAAAGTTAGCACTTAGAAACGCGCTGCGTTATTTTGATAAAAAACACCATGCGGTTTTAGCTAAAGAGTTTGCCGAAGAATTAAAAACCTACGGACGAATTTATATGTATCGCTTTCGCCCTGATTATAAAATTTATGCAAGGCCAATAAATGATTTTCCGCATCAATCTAAACAAGCGGCTGCTATTATGCATATGCTTAGCAATAATTTAGATTATGCCGTAGCGCAACACCCGCACGAATTAATTACGTACGGTGGCAATGGGGCTGTGTTTCAAAACTGGGCGCAATACTTACTTACAATGCAATATTTGGCTACCATTACCGATGAGCAAACGCTTACACTTTATAGCGGTCATCCTATGGGGATTTTTCCATCGCATAAAGATGCGCCACGTGTGGTGATTACAAATGGTATGATGATACCAAATTACAGCAAACCCGATGATTGGGAAAAATTTAATGCGCTTGGTGTAACCCAGTACGGACAAATGACTGCTGGTTCGTTTATGTACATTGGTCCGCAAGGCATTGTGCACGGTACAACCATTACAGTTATGAATGCCGCACGTAAAATTTCTAAAAGCGAAGAAGACAGAAAAGGAAAACTTTTTGTTACCTGTGGTTTAGGTGGCATGAGTGGTGCGCAACCCAAGGCCGCAAAAATTGCAGGCTTGGTTTCTGTTACGGCAGAGATAAACCCAAAGGCTGCAAAAACAAGACACACTCAAGGTTGGGTTGATGAGTTGCACGAAAATTTAGATGAATTAATTACACGCGTTAAAAAAGCAGTTGCCGCTAAAGAAGCCGTATCATTAGCTTACCAAGGCAACGTGGTTGATTTGTGGGAACGATTAGTAAAAGAAAATATTAAAGTAGATATAGGGTCAGACCAAACATCACTACACAACCCTTGGGCGGGTGGTTATTATCCTGCAGGTTTTTCACTAGAAGAATCGAATAAAATGATGGCAGAAAACCCTGCTCAGTTTAAAAAAGAAGTACAAAAAACTTTGGTGCGCCATGCAAATGCCGTAAACACATTAGCGGATAAAGGCATGTATTTTTTCGATTATGGAAATGCGTTTTTACTGGAAGCATCTCGTGCAGGAGCTGATATTGTAAATGCAGATGGTACATTTAAATACAAAAGTTATGTGCAGGATATTTTAGGGCCTATGTGCTTCGATTATGGTTTTGGTCCGTTTAGATGGGTGTGCACAAGTGCCGATGCAAACGATTTAAAAAAGACCGATGAGCTTGCCTTAGAAGTTTTGCAAGACATGTACAAAACCGCACCTGATGAAATTAAACAACAACTAAGCGATAACATTGCCTGGATAAAAAATGCCATGGAAAATAATTTAGTGGTAGGCTCACAAGCACGTATTTTATATGCCGATAGCGAAGCACGTATACGCATTGCAGAAGCCATGAATAAAGCCATTGCAGAAAATAAAATTTCGGCGCCTGTTGTTTTAGGAAGAGACCATCACGATGTAAGTGGTACCGATTCTCCCTATCGCGAAACAAGTAACATTTATGATGGCTCACAATTTACCGCCGATATGGCTGTGCAAAATTTTGTAGGTGATGCCTTTAGAGGCGCTACCTGGATTAGTTTACACAACGGCGGTGGTGTAGGTTGGGGCGAAGTTATGAATGGTGGTTTTGGTTTAGTACTTGATGGAAGCGCCGATGCCGACCGTCGTTTAAAACAAATGTTATTTTGGGATGTAAACAATGGCATTGCACGCCGTAGTTGGGCACGCAATAAAGAAGCTTTGTTTGCCATTAAACGCGAAATGAACAGAACACCTAATTTAAAAGTTACTATACCAAATTTGGTAGATGATAATTTGTTAGAAGGGTTGGTTTAAAAGAGTATTATTGTTTTTTTAATTAGTCTTTTGTAGATTAGCCATATTAATTAATCAAGTTTTTTTATGATTCGTATAATTATAATTTTCATTTTTCTAGTAAGTAATTTTACTGCATTTTGTCAAGAGAAAAATGACAAAATATTTCAAAAAACTTATTTGACAATTATTTTTAATAATGGGAGCAGCTCAACTGGTGGTGATATATTAAAAAAATGGAATCAGGATATAAATATATTATACGAAGGTGATTCTTGCCAATATTTAAAAGAAGTTATAGACAACGTAATCGCAAAAACAAGCTCAAGTATTGGGAATTTAAAAATTCGAGTTGTAACTACAAAAGCAGACGCAAATTACATTATAAGTGTTAATGATTCAACAACATCAAGTACCACAACTAAATATCATGAAAACTGGACCTCTGGTAGCGGCAATATTTATAAATGCTTTTTGACAATAAATAGAGTAAAAACATTTAATAAAAATGAGCAAAAAGCGTTTCTTAAGACATACTTTTTAAAATCTTTGGGTAATTTTTCTTTTAGCAACGTAAAAACACCTATAAATAGCTCAATGTATGATATGTTTAATGAAATTACAGATTTTGATTTAAAAGTTTTGAGTTTCCATTATTCCAATAATATTAAAGCTGGCATGACTGAGAAAGATGTTGAAAAGGCATTCAAATCTCGCGGTAATAATTAGTAATTAATGCTATACAAAAAAAGTCTCTAATTTCACTTTGTTTCTAATTAGTTAACGGAAGATGAAACAAAACAAAGAGCTTATAAAAAACATTAATTTTTCTGTTGATAAAGCAGATAGAGAGGAATTTGAAAACTGTGAGTTTACTAATTGCGTTTTTACAGATTTAAAAAACTTAGAGTTTACCGAATGTGTTTTTAAAAATTGCAATCTAAGTAATGCCGATTTTAAAAGCTGCAAATTGCAGGATGTTACTTTTAGCGATTGCAAATTATTGGGTGCAAACTTTTCGCAGACAAAAGATTTTGGTTTTTGTATTTTGTTTGATGGCTGCTTAATGGACTATGCTTCCTTTGACAGAAAGCGCATGAACAAAAGCATTTTTAAAAATTGCAAAATGCACGGTGTAAATTTTACGCAGGCTGATTTATCTAAGTCTGCCCTTATAAATTGCGATTTACACGAAGCCTTGTTTGCCAACACCAACCTATCGGGCATGGACTTTACCACATCAAAAAACTTTTTGGTAGATCCTGAGCTAAATAATATTAAAAAGGCAAAATTCTTGTCACAAGACTTACACGCACTCTTATACCGACACGATATTGTAATTATGTAGGTTTATTTTACCCTGCAGTAAATATAATAGGTAAACAGTTTTTTCTTTTCGTTTTCTGTTTTCACCTCAACAAAATAGGTAGGAGTTGTTTTGTTTATTGCAATATCGTAGTTCTCTAGTTTAGTACGAGTTTTCATAAAAAGAGCGTTTCTAATTCTTATTGCTTTTGTTTTAAAATCAAAACTCCAAACACCACTCACTTCTTCGTTTTGTTCTTTACGAAAAGAAGTAAAGGTGTTGTTGTAGGTAAAATTATAGGTTACATAACGTGCATCGGTAGTAGAAACCACTTGTGTGTCGCCAGTGGGAGTAACCACTTTACAAAGCACCCAATTGCCATTGTATTGTGTGGCTTGTGCCTGTATCAATTTAAAAGATAAAACACATACTAAAATAATAATTGCTTTTTTCATATTGTTTATTGGTTACGTTATATAATGTCTTTTACTAAAATAGTCCCTTTGTTATCTTTTATCACTTGGTCAAATTCATTCATTACTTTATGTATATTTTCTAACTCAGTAGCAGAATGTATGGGTAATTCGTTTACGCCTTTGGTGTCTAATTTATCTAAAATATATTTTACTGTTAAATTATTTTCTGAAATACCGGGTTGGTAGGCTACTTCTTTTTCTTTATCCGTTTTTACTTCAACAAAAATTTTTGTTTCGGTA
>DATHOW010000298.1:0-23852 GCA_035484495.1 Bacteroidia bacterium
ATAAAAACTAGCTTCACCTTTAGTTGTGTATAAAAAAGCAGCGCGCACTAAACAAAGTACACAACAAAAAATGGTACCGGCAATAAAACTCTTTAAAAAAAACTGAATTTGTTTTTGACTAAATTGTTCGGTATAAAACAGTAACGGAAAAATCAACATGCTCGCTTTTATTTCCAAGCTAAACAAACCCTCGCCTATGTTTTGGGTGTATAACAAGGCAAGCGCATGTAATAGGTAAAAAATAAATATGACTAAAAATATTTTGCTATTCTCTGTTTTTGTAAATAGCTTTTTAAACGGGTTGCTAAGCAACCACGCCGCAAAAACTAAGGCAATAAAAACATTTACTAAAAACTTAAAGGGTAAAAAAAAAGCCACTAGCACCACTAAAACTACAGTAGCTTTTTGTAATGCTTTATCGGTTTCAGGAAAAATTTCCTGTAGCTTAAACATCTTGTTTAGTATTTAGTGTGCGGATATATTTTTAATGCTTCGCTCAAACAAACCATTGCTTTGCCAAGTTCTTCTTTTTTCAATACATAAGCTAAACGCACTTCGTTCTTTCCTTTACCAGGTGTAGCATAAAAGCCCGATGCGGGTGCCATCATCACAGTTCCACCTTCAAAACTAAACTCACTAAGTAACCACTCGCAAAAAACATCGCTGTCTTCCACAGGTAGTTTTGCAATGCAATAAAATGCACCGCCCGGCATGGGACAATAAACACCTTTTATTTTATTCAGTTCACTAATTAAAAAATCTCTGCGTTCGGTATATTCTTTTTTTACTTTAACAAAGTAAGATGCCGGTGTATCAAGTGCTGCCTCTGCACCAATTTGTTCAAATGTTGGTGGACTTAATCTGGCTTGTGCAAATTTTAAAGCAGCAGCACCAACTTCTTTGTTTTTGGTAATAAAAGCACCAATGCGTGCGCCACAAGCGCTGTAGCGTTTCGATATCGAATCAAGTAACACTACATTATTATCTAATCCGCTTAGGTGCATTACCGATACATATTCTTTGCCATCATAGCAAAATTCACGGTAAACTTCATCAGCCAATAAAAACAAATCGTGTTTTAATACTAAATCTTTAAGTGCTTCTAACTCCGCACGCGAGTATAAATAACCTGTGGGGTTACCCGGGTTACAAATTAAAATGCCTTTTGTTTTTGGCGTTATAAGTTTTTCAAAATCACTAATAGGGGGTAGGGCAAAACCAGTTTCAATACCTGATACTACAGGTTTTACAACCACATTAGCTGCCACCGCAAAACCATTGTAATTAGCGTAAAAAGGCTCGGGTATAATTACTTCATCGCCTGCATTAAAACAAGTGTTAAAGGCAAATTGCAAAGCTTCCGAGCCGCCGGTGGTAATTAGTATATCGCTGGCTTCTACATTTATTTTGTATGATTTGTAGTAGTCTGCTAGTTTTTTACGGTAACTCTCAATGCCTGCGCTGTTGCTATATTCAAGTACTTTAATGTCGGCATTTTTAATAGCATTAAGCATTACGGCAGGCGTTTCAATATCGGGCTGACCAATATTTAAATGATATATATGTACACCGCGTTTTTTTGCCGCATCGGCAAAAGGCACTAGTTTACGAATGGGC
Source organism: Bacteroidia bacterium (assembly GCA_035484495.1). Lineage (GTDB taxonomy): Bacteria > Bacteroidota > Bacteroidia > B-17B0 > Aurantibacillaceae > PALSA-968. The sequence goes on from DATHOW010000298.1 coordinate 1,618, forward strand.
GATGCAGGCATTTGCTGCGCTTTAATTGAAATCTTTGGCATAGGTCTTTATTGTGGCACAAAACTAACCGAATTGCGGGGGAAAACAAAATACAGTTTTAATAATTAATTGGGCGTTCCTGCGCTTTGTAAGCACGCGCCGTCGGGTTTTCCGTTGCAAGCTTTTCGCAATTACGCAAAAAGGCTTTCCACTATAATCCCTAACGTGGAATAGGTTGTTGTTTTGAACAAATGTGAGAAATCTAACAACATCTACGACTTATAAATTATAACTCTTAACTTATAATTTATCTATACAACCAATCTTCGGGGTTTAGTATTTTTTGCCCTTTCCAAATCTGAAAATTAATAACGTTTCTGTTCTCGTCATCATTAAAAGCAATAGTGCCAATGCTTTGTTTAAGTGCAATTTTATCACCCGATTTCACAAGCACTTCTTCTAGGTTTGAGTACACACTTAAATAATCCCCATGTCTTATAATTACAATTTTACCAATGCCTGGTACAGTGGTAACTCCTGTAACAATGCCTTCAAAAACAGCGCGGGCATTTTGCCCTTTTGCTGCCGATATTTCAACGCCGTTGTTATTTATCATAAACCCTTTAATAGTAGGATGTTCTTGCTCTCCAAAACCAATAGTTATAACACCTTTTGCAACCGGCCAAGGCAATTTACCTTTGTTAGACGAAAAATCAGATGATAGCTGCTCTGCCTCTTTCGTTTCTGCCATCTCCGCAGCCTCTGCTTTTGCATCAGCTTTCTTATCTGCTTCTATTGTTTTGGCTGAAGCCTTGTTTTTCTTTTCTTTTGCTCTATTAGCAGCACGTTCTTCTTTCTTTTTAGCAAGTGCTAAGGCGTGTTTTCGCTCCTCTTCCTGCTGGCGTTTTATTTCTTCCTGAATTAATTTTTTAATCGCCGCATTTAAGTTTTCAATCTCACTTTTCTTTTTATCTAACTCACCTTTTAATTGCTTTTCAGTTTGCTGAAGATTTGATAGTGTACTTTCTTGATCGGTTTTTTCTTTAGCTAAATTTAATTTCTCTCCCTCTTCTGAGGTTAGTAATTGTCTTTTCTCTTCTTTTTTACTATTTAACTCAGTATTCTTTTTTGTTATCTCAGTTTGTGTATCGGTTATCTCAGCTGCCTTTTTTCTGCGATACTCCGCAATTTGTTGCACGTATTTATATTGCTGATAGGCTTGGTTAAAGCTATCGGCTGCAAATAAAAACATCAATTTGCTATACGCATCACTATTGCGATAATCAAAATAAACCATCGCTGCATAGTCTTTCTTTAATTTATCTAAAGTACTATTTAGGTTTTTTATAGCGGTTTGGTTTTCGGTTATCTGTTTATTTATAAGGTGTATCTCGTAGTTAATAGTGCTTATCAATTCTTCACGCACAGTTATTTTTTTGTTTAAAATAGCTACCTGGTTCATCGATAATTTTTTACTGCTTTTGGTTTCGTGCAATAAATCATTAATGGTGTTTATTTCTTCTTTTAATTTTTTCTTTTTTATCTCTAAGTCTTTTTTATTTCCTTTTTGGGCAAAGCCTTGCGGAGCGCACGCTAAAAAAAACGCAAACGATAAAAGTAGTATGCTAAGTTTATTGTTTAAACTGAATGCGCTCATAACTAGGTGGTATTTTAAACGGAAAACTTTGTTGTTCGTTTATACTAATGCGACTATAACTTATATCTGCCTTAATATTTTTCTCAGCTGTAATGCTATACAATAATTTAAACGGAGCTAAGTATTTGTCTACAGGTCTAAAATCATTATACGATGAGTTGAATTTTCGTTTCGCTTTTATGTCGTCAAACTCTAGTGTTAAAATTTTAAAGGTGCTGGGGTCTAACCATATTGTTTGGTACGATTCATTGGGCGTTTCTGTTCCGTTAGTAATTTTTTTCAAATGCCTTTTTCGCACTGTACTTAAAAAATACTGACACGTGTTTCTATCTCTCCCCGGTTTTAACTTATCATCATCATCATGAAAAGCTGCACTATTTCCAAACAATAAAGCCTGCAACATATCATAATCCAAATCGGCATGCAACATTTGGTTTATGTACGAAAAATCACCTACAAAATATTTTTTCTCGGTTAAACCCATCGTAAATTTCACGGTATCCTTTGTAATTAATACACGTGCTGCATCAATGCCCAATTTCGAAATCGACAACCAAATTACACTGTCTTTGCGGCATCTTACCGATACGTTAAACGAATGTTCTTCTGTGTCTATGGTTAAATCGCAACTAAATTTTGCTGATGCATAAGTAAAATTAAGCTCGCTATCATTCATGCGTTTACTTAATGCTTTACCGGTTTTAAAATCCATTCGGCACTTCTCAACTGTAGTATCAACAACAGCTGTTGCCTGTTTCATAATTCCCTTTTTGCTTTTACACGAAACAGAAATTAGTGTAAACACCAGAAGAATAGATGTGTATTTTAAAAAGTTAATCATTCTTCGTAAAGTTTTTTATCTGTAATTTTTTTTTGCAGCAAATCCGATTTGCCACCAAGCTCTTTAGCTTTTTTCCAATTCTCAACGGCTTTGTCAACCTCGTTCAATTTATACATCACGTCGCCATAGTGTTCAACAATGGCAGGGCGGTTAAAGCCACCTCTATCAAAAGCTTTTTCTAAATATTTTTTCGCTTCTTCATATTTTTGTTCCTGATATAAAACCCAACCATAGGTGTCAATGTACGATACACTAGTGGGAGTAATTTCTAACGAACGCTTCGACATTTTTTCTGCCTTCTCTAAATTTTGTTTTCTCAACGAAAGATAATAAGCATAGTTGTTTAGTATAGAAGCATTATTTGGGTCAAGCTCTAAAGCTTTGTCATATTCTTTATCCGATTTTTCGTATTCTTTTAATGCGTTGTAGGCATCTCCTAAATTCGAATAAAACTCTACTTCTAAAGGGGTGTTCTCAAATACAAATTGTTTACCCTCTTTTAATGGCTGAAGGGCTTTTGCATATTGCTTTAAACGCATGTAAGCAATGCCGTTTAAATAATAGGGTACCGCTTGATCCGGAAACAAATCCATAGCCTCTGCACTATGTTTAAGCAAACTATCAAAGGCGCCCATTTCACTTTCACAAACCAATAACTGATGCCATACTTGATATTTGCCTTTATCAAAATCTAATACTTTTTTAAATTCAACCGCAGCCTCTTTTCTCTTTTTATCACGATATAAAAAGTCAGCATAAACACTATGCGATTTCGGACTATCAGGATATTGCTTTACTAACAACTCGCACAACTCATAAGCCTGCGGTAATAATTTAGGATTTTGTTCAGTAACATTATAGTACGATATTATAATTTTCACCTTGTTATCAATGTCTAAATCTTCGCTAACAAATGCCTTTTTTAATTCTTTAAAAAAATCTTCTTCCTGGCGTTGTTGTCTATAATAATCTGCAAGCGCTAAATGCACATAGGGGTTTAACGAATCGGTTTTTAAAACATTGGTATAAGTTTCTAAGGCCTTTTGTGGTTGCCCTTGTTGTTGGTATAAGTCAGCCAAATAAGTATAGTAGCGCGATTCTTTTGGATTAGCTGCAATTAATTTTTTTAATTCATTTTCTGCATCACTCCATTTTTTTTGCTGTGTAAATATTTTTACTTTTTGCAAAGCAATATCATCATCAGGACCTGTGTTTTGCTGCAAACGGGTGTAAGCCTGTATAGCTTTATCAGGTTTGTTGGCATAAATATATTCTCCGGCAAGCCCTTGGTAAAAATCGGTACGGTACGGGTATTTTTTTAGTAAAATTTCGTAACGAGCCGCCGCCTCCATATATAAGTGTTTGTTATGCAAACACTCAATATAAAGTATGTTGTACCATTCGTTTTTTTCATCAGCTAAAGCTGCAATTTTCGCACACTTTAATGCTTCGTCATATCTGCCGGTAAATCGATATAGGTTACCAAGTTCATAATTAGCAGCTGCGTTAGTTGGACTAATTTTTAAACACTCTTTTAAAAGAGTTTGTGCTATATCTAAATTGCCTTTTGTTTTTTCTCTACAAGCATCATAAAAATAGGCACGTAATCTAAAGTCATCATCTATTTTTTGTGTAGCAAGGGCTGCATTTTTTTCTGATTTAGAAGGACTCGCTGCAGTTGCATTTTTTTTTGCCGTACACGCGCTCAAAACCAACAAGTAGCTAAGCAGTATAGCGGCAGAGTTTCTAATCACTCTTTTATGCCCTGATATGAGTTTATATTTGTACAAATTATTTGCTGGTGCTGTAATCTCCTAAGTTTAAATCTGCAACTGTGCCTGTTACCTCGGTATAGTTTCCTATCATCGAGTTAACAATGTTTGATGAGTTTATTTTACTGCTTTTTTGTACAATCGTATTTTTAATAATGCTACCCGTAACTTTACTATCAGCGCCAATGGATACATGCGGCCCTATAACCGAGTTTGTTATTACTACATTATCTCCAATAAAACAAGGTTCAATAATGCTTGAGTTTTCAATTTTTGCTGATAATGAACGTAAACTTGCTTTGCCTTTATCATATTCTAACACACGCTGATTGGTAAATACGGTAGCTTCTTTATTACCACAATCAAGCCACTCGCTAACTTTACCCGGAACAAATTTTGTCCCCTTGTTTTTCATATTCTCTAAAGCGTTAGTTAACTGAAACTCACCTTTATCTTTTATGTTATTATCAATCAAATATTGAATTTCTTTTTTCAGATAATCGCCATCCTTAAAATAGTAAATGCCAATAATGGCTAAGTCCGATACAAACTCCTGTGGCTTCTCTACAAAATCAGTAATAAAACCTTCTTTGTTTAATTTTACCACACCAAACTGGCGAGGGTCATCAATGCGTTGCACCCAAATAGCGCCATCGTTATTGGTGTCCATTACAAAATCTGCTTTAAACAAAGTGTCGGCAAAAGCAACTACTGTTTTACCGGTTAGGGCAGGGGCAGCACACATAACGGCATGGGCTGTACCCAATGCTTCTTCTTGATAATAAATCACTCCTTTAGCGCCTTGTGTAGCGGCAATTTCTATCAAATTTTTTTCAGTTTCTTTTCCAAATAAGGGCGAAATTATAAAGGCTATTTCGTTTATTTTTTCGCCGCAAACTTTTGTAATGTCTTCTACAAGGCGTTGTACAATAGGTTTTCCACCAACCGGCAATACAGGTTTAGGTGTTGTTAAAGTGTGTGGGCGCATGCGTTTGCCCATGCCTGCCATAGGTATAATAATGTTCATAGTTGTTCCTTAAATTACTAAGGAACGAATATAATAATTACAATCAGATAATTTGCAGAGATATACAGGAGGATTTACACAAATTATACCTCAAAACATTTCAAAAATCCTATTTCGCCGCTTCTCTTAAAAAGAGAATAAAAGGTTGCATCGTTTTAAAAACTGTTGCAGCATATTTAGGGAAATCAGCACTCAATAATTTTTTATCATCAATTTTGTGCGAAACAATAAAGTGCTTGTTTTTTAAAATTTCTATAGCAGGGTTCTCTTTATCATAACCTTTTGGTGGGTTCACTAATTTGCCTTCATCACTTATGCCGCCAAAGTATTTTTTAAAATCTTTATTGTTCAGTATTTTTTTAAAGTCGGCAAAATTGTAGTCAATTTCTTGTCTAATAGCAGCTAACTTATCGGACTCAGGCATATAACATCCACCTGCTAAAAATGAATTACCCGGCTCGGCATGCATATAATAACCTGCTACCAAACTTTTTTTACCGCCCGGGTTTATACTTGCGCCAAAATTGATTTTGTAAGGTGTTTTGTCTTTCGAAAAACGAACATCCTTGTAAATTCTAAACGTAGCTTTAGCTGCATCTATGCCTGCAACTTTTGCATCAAATTTGGCAACGTTATTAATTACTTGTTGCACAACAAGCTCGTATTCTTCTTTCGATTCTAAATAAGCTGCTTTGTTTTTTTCGAACCACTCTCGGTTGTTGTTCTTTTTTATTTTCTTTAAAAAAGCAAGTGTTTGTTCCATGTTATTCGGGTATATTTTCGGTTATTTTTTTAAAGAATTTGTAATTCGTTAAAAACTCTTTAGCCACAATTCTTATAAGCGTATAGGTTGGTATAGCTACTATCATACCGACTACGCCCGCTAATGACGATGCCATTAGTATCACAATAAAAATTTCTAACGGATGTGCCTTAACACTATTACTAAACAAATAAGGTTGTACTAAAAGCCCGTCAATTAAATTTACGCATAATAAAACCCAAAATATTTTTTCAATTACGTTGCCAACCAAATAAAGCTCATTTACTTCTATACAACCTGTAACACCTAAAAAACAAGCAAAAGCAAAACTTATTAGCGGGCCTACATAGGGTATAATGTTCATCACGCCGGCAAACATGCCTATAAAAAAAGCGTTTCTAACACCTAACAAAGTAAGACTGGTGCCTACTAAAAATGTAACCATAACCACATCAATAAACAGTGCCACAAAATATTTGCTTAACAAAGTTTTTGTAGTGCGTAGTATATCTTGCATTTCTACTTCGTAATCCACGGGGGTTATTAATAACAAACTGCGTGCTGCAAGTTGGTTATCCTTCAGCATAAAAAAAGTAATAAAACAAACCGCCAAAGCTCCACCTACAATGCTGCCAAATGCCGAAAGAAACTCGCTAAGTATATAACTGGCATTGCCTATATTTAAAAAAGAAGAAAACTGAGTGTATAATTTTTTACTTACTTCATCCATAGCACCTATGCTTAAAAGCATGGCTTTTACTCTGGGGAACTGATTTAAAGCTTCTGTGAAAACATCATTAAAATTTAGGGTAGATATAAATTTGGCTTGCTCAATAATAAGCGGCACAAACACGTAAAAAAATGAAGCAAATACAGCTAGCATACTAAATAAAGATAACAAGGCAATTAGCGTAACGGGTAAGTGTTTATTACTAATTCTTAGTTTTGAATAAAGCTTAACAAAGGGTTGAGCCAACAGCGATAGTATGGCAGCCAGCAACATGTACAGCACTATTTTGGTAAAAACAAATATAAAACCGGCAACACATAAAATAGTTACAAGTAATATAATGGTCGATCTATTTTTTAGAAACATGCTATGCTTTATAGGCTAGCACAAAGATAACATTTACCCGATACCTAAATTAAAACAACCAACGGAACAATAAAAACAATCCGCCGGATAGTATCATGGTTACCGGTAGCGTTAAAACCCAAGCCATAAAAATAGTTTTAATGGTTTTTGGTTGTAGGTTTTTTAGGCCTTTTTTAGCCACCATAGCACCTGCCACACCCGATGATAACACGTGTGTTGTACTTACAGGTAAACTCCAGGCAGATGCCATACCAATGGTTGCCGAGGCAACTAATTCAGCTGATGCGCCTTGGGCGTAACTCATGTGTTGTTTACCAATTTTTTCTCCAATAGTTTTTACAATTCGTTTCCAACCAATCATGGTACCAAAACCTAATGATAAAGAGATTAAAATAATTACCCAGTCTGGTGCGTAATCAGTAATCTTTTTCGATGATTTAATGGTAGCTGTTAGCTCAACTTTTTCTTTATCGCTTAACGATGAGTTTTCGCCTAAACCAATTTTATCAGCGCTTTTAGAGATAAGTATAATGTCTTTACGAACTTCAAAACGTTTTACCGAATCTATTTCCGATACCTTTGTTTTATTCTCCAATATGCTTAATAAATCAATGCAACGAGCTTTTGTTTTTAGCATATCAGCATTCTCTTTAGCGGATAATTTGGTGGTATCAATTTTGTAAACCAATTCTTTAACATGGCTCATTTGTTTGTAGGTATCAGTAAGGTCTTGTGTGTCTTTTATGGCAAAATAGCCCGGTACCAATCCAATTAAAATAAGCATAACCAAACCAACTCCTTTTTGTCCGTCGTTTTGTCCATGAAAAAAACTAACTAAAGTACAAGTAATAGTTAGGATAATACGAATCCACAAAGGTGGTTTTGCACCGGGAATGGGTTCTTTATAAATAGCATCGTTTTTTATCAGCCTTTTAAAAATAAACATAATAATAATGGCCATAGCAAAACCTACTAATGGCGATACTAATAATGATAAACCAATATCCTGTGCCTTACCCCAGTTAACAGCATCTTTACCATTAATAAAATAAAAAGCTAAACCTATCCCTAAAATAGAACCTATAAGCGAGTGCGATGATGATGCCGGTATGCCTAAATACCAGGTACCTAAATTCCAAACAATAGCGCTTATTAATAAAGCAAAAACCATGGCCATGCCATGTGCAATACTTGCATCAGTAAGAGTTTCTACAGGTAATAAATTTACTATCCCCATAGCAACGCCTATACCACCTGTTAGCACTCCTATAAAGTTAATTAAACCACTCCAAACTACAGCGTAGGTTGGTTTTAAAGTGTTCGTGTAAATTACAGTAGCAACTGCATTTGCCGAGTCGTGAAATCCATTTATAAACTCAAAAGTGCAAGCCAGTAAAAGGCAAATTACGAGTAAAATTATTAAACCTGTTGTCATTATGATAGTTTAGTTTTTGTAAAAGTATTTTTTTTATAAAAGCTAAATGTTAAGTTAATGTTAAGTTAACAGTTCTTCATTAACTTAACATTTAGATAACATTGAATTAATTAATTGGTAACATATTCTTTACCAATTAATAACATTTTTGTGCAAATTATTTAACTCATGAAAAAACTGATAACAACCTTTGCATTACTATGTACTCTAATTGGTAGTGCACAAACAACCCCAAACTACAACACTACCGATAAAAGGTATAATGGCGTACGAAACTCTTTTTGGTTTGAGGCCAACCTTAATGGGGTTATAAAAAGAGATAAAGATAGTGCTGTAAAATGGCAGTATCAGCTTGATATTCAGTATCGTCGTATGTCTGATGCTAATTATGTTAAAGGCGGAAATAAAGCCGATATTTTTAAAGACCCTTTTCAGCATGTTTATCGCCCATGGATACATTATTGGGTTAAGCCAAATGCTATCCGCCTTTCGTTAAGTCCTATAGGTTATTGGGCAACTTGGACTCCATCTGGAGAAGGGCAAAGACAATTTTATGGTGAGTATAGAATTTGCCCTCAGGTAACTTTTTTTCAAAAAATCGGACGTTTAGAAATTCAGCAGCGTTATCGTTATGAGTTTAGATTTCTAAGCACTAAAGATGCCAGTACAAAGGGGGAGTTTGCTGATTATTCCTTAGGCACAGATTATTTGCCTAGTGGCGAAAAACAACGCATGCGTTATATGCTTCGTTTAAACTATTCGCTTAACGGAAAAAGCTCAGCCACAAAAGGATCTACTTACTTTACTGTGTGGAACGAAATATTTATTGGCATTGGTGCAAACACAGTTAACACTAAAATGTTAGACCAAAACCGCTTGGTAATTATGTTTGGTAGATATTTAAAAACTAACTATCCGTTAAAAGTAGAACTTGGTTATACACTACAATACAAACCAAATTACGATATTACACAAGCAGCCGGACAAACTGCGGGTGCATATACTTACAATAAATTAAACTGGGAAGCCAATAATTGCCTTCAGGTATATTTAATTTGCGATGATTTTCATAAGCTCGGTTTCAAAAAGAAAAAAGCTGTTGCACCTATTGTTCCGTAGATAAAAGTTGTCATTTCAACCGCACAGGGTAATCTGACAAAATAAAAAGCATAAAAAAGCCCCAAAGAAATTCGGGGCTTTTTTTGTTGAGGCACTTAAACAGTTCCTGTTTTGTCTGGCCTTAAAACAGGTATCTTACCCCAATTTGACCTTGCCAACGAGAAGCAATTTTGTCGGTAGAATAAGGCTTGGTTGTTGGAGCTGAAAAACTATAAGTAGGATTATTATTTGCGGTACCTGTTGGTGTTAAGCCTATAGAGGCTGATGAGTTAAGTGTGTTTGGTACAAAATACTGCCAACCCCAATTTGGGTTAATTAAATTAGTTAGGTTAACAATATCAAAGGTAAGTTGAAACTTGTTTCTTCCTTTAATAACTATATCCTGCATAAAACGCATATCTAATTGGTTAATCCAAGGGGTGCGCGCACCGTTACGTTCGGTATATTGCCCTTGATGCGACTTTAAATAAGGGTCACTGTTTACGTAGCTATTAAAGGCAGTCCACATTTGCTGAGATTGCGCTGCTGTAAGAGCTGAACCGTTAGGATTTGTAAACTGAATTTCGTTTTGAGCTTTTGGTATATAAAATAAATCTGCTTGCTGTCCGCTATTAGTAAGCTTATTGTTAGCTGTTATATCCCAAGTATATGGTGTGCCAGATTGACCTGTGAAAACAAAAGATAAGTATGAAGTAAATCTTTCGTTCCATTTTTTTCTATAACCTGCGGTTGCAACAATACGATGGCGTACATCAAAATTCGAATAAGCTAATTGAGGACTGTTAGAATTAGTAGCTTGGTTTAATTGCCAATTCGATTCGAATGAGTTTCGTATTCCATTAGCCATGTCTTTCGATTGTCCGTAAGTATAGGCCGCCATAAAGTTTATACCGCATTTATATTGTTTAGATAATTGTGCAGTTAATTGGTAACGGTAACCTTGGTTGGTGTTAGTCATTAAATAAGCTGCAGAAAGATTATTATCTATGCTGCCATTTTTAGATGGATAAACCGGTTGTACGTGGTTAACATCTTGTGCGTAGTATTTTACAGAATCTTTTAAGTTAATTGATTTAAACATTACATCGTAAATTGTTTTGGTATATATTCCTTCTAAGGTAAGTTTATAGCCACCTAACAAATTAAAATCTACAGCCAAATTGCTTCTCCATGTTTGCGGAAGGTGAAAATTATTGTCAACTTTATCTATTTCTACTGTATTCGGTTGCTTCAATACATTTGTATTAAAGGCAGCAAACTGAGTAGGGTCAGTAGGAATGTGTGTGCCAACCGGTACCGATTTGTCGCTAAAGGCACCATAGTTTACACCATTGTTATAAAAAGCATAACCTAGCCAAGCAAAAGGAATACGACCTGTAAATATACCGCTACCACCACGAACAACTAATTTTTTATTTTTCGTAACATCCCAAGTAAACCCGGCACGTGGCGATGGCATAACCTGACCAAATATTTTATTGTTTACCTGGCTTATGTTTGTATTACTATAAGTGTTACTATAGTGTGTGTTATCAGGTGCGGTAGTTGATAAAACACCTTGTCCGGGACCATTAGGCACCATAGATATATCGCCTCTTATGCCTAACGATAATTTAAAATTATCTTTTAATGCAATTTCATCCTGTGCATATAAACTAAACATAAACACGTTGAAAGAAGCTACAGGTTTATTGAAATTATTACCTTGTGAATCATCACCCAAATTATAAGTAGCCCTCATACGCGAAGGAGCATTATTAAAGAAATTAGCTAAACTACTATAATCAAAACGTCCGTTCCACGAGTTTATAAAACCATAATCTATATGATACAATTCGTTGTGCGTGCCAAACGTAAAGGTGTGTTTGCCTTTGTAATAATTAAAGTTATCAGTAAACTCGTATGTTTTTTGTTTCATATTATAAACACCTGCTTCGCGGTTTGTGCCTAACAATACAGTACCACTTCCATTAACGCCACCAATTTGTATTTGAGGGAAAATGGTGCCGGTTGGGTCTCTATAATCATGTACAAAAGTTGCACCTAAAATTAAACTGTTTGACGTTTTATCTGTAAATCTGCTTTTTAACTCGGCAACGGTACTGTTATTAATATTTTTTTGTACAAAATCATAATTACCAAATTCAAACTGAGTACCCGATTGTTCTAAGTTAGACGCTTCGGAGTTTACATAGTTATTACGTATGTTTAATTGGTGTCTGGCATTTATATTCCAATCTAAACGAGCAAAACCTTTGTTACTTCTTGAAAAAATGTTGTAGCTGCTATAAGCACCCGGGTCGTATCCGCCATTTGGGTTATATTGAGATTTTGGCATAAATGTCGAACTTTTTAAACTATCGGTAATTTGTTGTGCAATAGCTGTTGTCATAAACGTACCTGATTGACCCGCCATGTAAAAATTTGGCTCTTGTCTATCTGTGTTTTCGTAGTTTGCAAAAAAGAATAGTTTGTCTTTTATAAGCGGCATACCAATTCTAAAACCTGCTTGGTAATCGTGGTAACTGCTTGGCATTTTACTTTTATCTCCGCTGTTATCTAAACCGGTAAGTGCCGAATTTCTGCCAAAACCGTATACTGAACCTTCTACTTCATTTGTACCTCTGCGTGTTACGGCATTTATACTGCCACCTGTAAAATTACCCAGTTTAACATCATAAGGGGCAATGCTCACCTGCATGTCTTGTATAGCATCTAAACTAATGGCGTTGCTACGTGTACTGCTGCTAAGCATATTACCTGTACCACTTACACCTCCGTTACTCGGGCTAAAACCAATGGCATCATTACTTACTGCGCCATCTAAGGTTATGTTGTTGTAACGAAAGTTTGTACCCGCAAACGAGTTGTTTGAGCTTTGAGGGGTAAGTTTAGAAAAATCGGTCATACTACGCGATAACGTAGGTAAGGTTTGTAATTGTTCTCTAGTAATTCTAGTATCTGTGCCTTTTTTATTTTCATCTACATTACTGGTAACCACAACTTCATCCAGCTGCTTGGTGTCTTCGTTCATTTGATAATCAACGCGTTGGTTTTCTCCTAAGGAAAGTACAATATTATCTTGTAGCTTATCCGTATAACCTATAACGCTTATTTTAATGGTATAAGGTCCGCCGGGGTTTAAGTTTACTAAGTGGTAAACACCATCACCATCTGTAGTAGTAGGATATTTTGTACCTGTTGGTACATGGGTAGCAAATACAGTTGCGCCGGGTATAACTTCTCCTTTAGGGTCTGTTACCTTACCGTTCATTGATGAGCTCGTCATCTGGGCAAAACTTAGGCTTGAAGTGCTAAGCAACAGGCATAAAATTGCTGCTTTAACAAGTTTAATGACTCTTTTTTGTAGATTTTTTTTCATGAGTTTATATAGGTTTTAAATATTTGTGCAAATGTTCACTTTTAGATAGGGTGGGATGTTGTTAAATAATTTCTAAAGCGTTAAGGGATTGTTAATAATACAATTGTGTATTACCAAATAGTTAAGGATTGTTTAAAAGAGCTGATTTTTACTGTTTTTACACATTGGTTTTTAATTGCTATTTTTGATACCTAATTTATGAAAGTAGAGCAGTTTATAGAGCTGATAGATAATCCAAGTAAGTTGACTGAAACTCATATTTCTTCTATCGAAAAAATATTGAGCGATTATCCCTTTTTCCAAAGTGCCCATTTACTATATGCCAAAGCCTTACAAAACAGCAAGCATATAAATTACCACAATGCCTTAAAAAGAACAGCCGTTATTGCTGGCAACCGTGCTGTTTTGTATAGATTAATAAACCAGTCCGCTGTTCAACCAATAGCCCCACCTGTTGTTGAAGATAAAATTGAGCTTGTAATTGAAAAAGAAGAAATAATACAGGAAGTAAAACCTGAAATTAAGGCTGAGATAGTACAAGAGGTTACCCCCGAAATTGTACCCGAAGAAAAGATTGAAAAAGCAACTCCATTACCCATAAACTACGTTTATACTATTGTTAGTAATGAGAAACCGGTTGTGACGGCAAGTGAGCCCGAACAACATGTGGTTGAAAATGAGCAAACTCAAACCCTAAACGATATTATTTTAAACCCCATAGTTGAGGCCTATATTGAAACTGAAATCCTAAAAATAAACGAAAAAGAGCCCGAAATTAAAATAGAAGAGCCTCAATCGTTTACCCAGTGGTTAAAACAATTACCTGCTATTAGTAAACAATTATCGGTTAGTGACCAACCAAAAGCAGAAAAATCAGAAAGTGTTAAAAAAGAACTAGTTAGCAAGGCTCAAAACCCGAAGCATAAAAGCGAAAAACAGGAGTTTTTAGATAAACTTTTGTCTGAAGATTTACGTATTTCTAAGCCTCAAGCTGATAAAACGTTTTACGCAGCAACCCAAAAAACCCGCAGCAGCGTGCTCGAGGATGAGAATTTGGTAACTGAAACTTTAGCTAAAATATATGTCTTGCAGGGCAATCATGGCAAAGCCATTCGGGCTTATGAAATTTTAAGTTTGAAATTTCCCGAAAAAAGTGCTTACTTTGCCTCCCTTATTAAAGAAATTAAAAACAACATAAAATAAAATAGGAATATGAGCGGTCTAATTTCAGTACTTATCATCGTAGTTTGCATCTTACTTGCACTAATTGTACTAATCCAAAATTCTAAAGGTGGTGGGCTTTCTAGCTCATTTGCATCTAATAACCAAATCATGGGTGTACGTCGTACAGCCGATGTGTTAGAAAAAACAACTTGGGGTTTTGCTATCGCTTTATTCGTACTTTGTTTATTAGGTACCCCTAAGCGTCAGGTAGCTGATGTTAACCCAGCTGGTACTGAGTCGGTAACACGTAAAAAAGCTGAAACTATGGCTCCTGCTGCTGCGCCAATGCAACAACAAGCGCCTGCAACTCAACCTGCTGCTCCGCAACAACAGCCTGCTGCAACGCCTCCGGCTCCAGAAAAAAAGTAAAAAATTATATTTAATAAGAAAAAGGTTTCAATTTGTAAATTTTGAGACCTTTTTCATTTTATACCAAAATGTTAAAAAATTTTAAACACGAATTTTAAAAGCAAAAATCAGAGTAATTTTAACACGCAATTTTTAAAACATTTATGACAGACATTAGAGAATTAAACGAAAGAATACAGCGCGAAAGCGCTTTTGTTGACTTACTTACTGCCGAAATGGATAAAGTAATTGTAGGCCAAAAACACATGGTTGAACGCTTAATGATAGGCTTATTAAGCAACGGACACATTTTATTAGAAGGTGTGCCGGGTTTAGCAAAAACATTAGCCATTAACACATTGGCAAAATGTGTAGATGCGCAGTTTAGCCGCATACAGTTTACACCCGATTTGTTACCTGCCGATTTAATAGGTACAATGATTTACAATCAAAAGAAAGAAGAATTTACCGTGCGTAAAGGACCTTTGTTTGCCAACTTTGTTTTAGCAGATGAGATAAACCGCGCCCCTGCAAAAGTACAAAGTGCTTTGCTAGAGGCCATGCAAGAGAAACAAGTAACCATTGGCGACCAAACCTTTAAACTACCTAATCCGTTTTTAGTACTGGCTACTCAAAACCCGGTAGAGCAGGAGGGAACATATCCGTTACCAGAAGCACAGGTAGATCGTTTTATGTTGAAAGTAGTAATTACATATCCAACAAAAGAAGACGAGAAAAAAATTATTGCCAGCAACATATCTGCTGCGGGCATGGCAACACCTAACGTAATTTTAAAACCCGAAGACATTATCAAAGCTCGTGGTGTAGCGCGCGATGTTTATATGGATGAGAAAATTGAGCGTTACATCGTTGATATAGTTTTTGCAACTCGTTTCCCTAAAGATTATAAATTAGAAAAATTTGCGCCGCTAATTAGTTTTGGTGGTTCGCCACGCGCCAGTATAAATTTGGCGTTAGCTGCAAAAGCTTATGCATTTATTAAACGCAGAGGTTATGTAATTCCTGAAGATGTGCGTGCAATTTGTTTAGATGTTATGCGTCACCGTATTGGTTTAACTTATGAGGCCGAAGCTGAAAACATTACCAGCGAGCACATCGTAAACGAAATACTTAACACGGTTGAAGTTCCTTAGAGTTTAGAGTAAGGCTTAAAAATTTTATTTCTAAATTTAAATTCAACATGGAAACTACAGAGCTTTTAAAAAAAGTTCGTAAAATAGAAATTAAAACCCGCGGATTATCCTCACAGATATTTTCGGGCGAGTATCATAGTGCCTTTAAAGGTCGTGGTATGGCTTTTAGCGAAGTGCGCGAGTACGCCCCCGGTGATGATGTTAGAACGATAGATTGGAACGTAACTGCACGCTTAAACACACCTTATGTAAAAGTGTTTGAGGAAGAACGTGAGCTTAATGTAATGTTAGTGGTTGATGTAAGTGCATCGGGTAACTTTGGCACACATGCACAAACCAAAAAAGATTTAATTACCGAGTTATGTGCTGTAATTGCTTTTTCAGCCGCTACCAATAACGATAAAATAGGTTTGATATTTTTTAGTGATAAAATAGAAAAAATCATTCCACCTAAAAAAGGTAAATCACATATTTTAAGACTTATACGCGAGCTGGTAAATTTCGAGCCTCAAAATAAAGGCACCAATGTTTCGTTAGGATTAAAATATCTAACTAATGTGATAAAAAAACGAAGCATTGCTTTTGTAATCTCTGATTTTATTGATAACAGTTTTGATGATGCGATAAAAATTGCCAATAAAAAGCATGATATAGTTGCACTAAGAGTGTACGATAGGGTAGAAGCTCAAATACCAAAAATTGGGTTAATAAAATTAAAGGATAACGAAACCGGAAAAAATATTTGGGTAGATACAAGCAGCGATAAATTCCAACACGAATTAAAATTACAGCAGTTAAAAACTGATGCTAAGTTGAAAGATATTTTTTCTCGTGCCGGGGTCGACTATACTAAAATAAGCACCCACGAAGGATATATAAAACCACTAATGACTTTATTTAAAAAACGAGCGTAATGGTAAACCAACTTTTAAATAAAATCTTTAAACGTAAATCTCCTAAGGTTTTAAGTTTTTCATTTTTTACTTTCTGCTTTTTACTTTTCGCTTCAAACTCATTTGCTCAGGTAGAAGCTTTTGCCAATATGGATACTAATCAAATCCGTATTGGTGAGCAAACCAAAATAGAATTGTACGTAAAGTATAATATTAACCAAAAAAACTTAAACATACAGTGGCCCGTTGTTGGCGATACACTACGTAAAGAAATTGATGTGGTAAACGTTTCTAAAATAGATACTACCATTCCTGATAAAAATAAACCCGAAGAAATTCAACAACATCAAACAATTATCGTAACCTCTGCCGATTCCGGTTTTTGGGCTATCTCACCTTTTGTATTTATTGTAAATAAAGATACCGCTAAACCTATAAAGACTGACGCATTATTATTAGCTGTTTACACCTTACCGGTAGATACAGCACAAACAAGCATTAAAGATATTAAAGCTCCTTTTGATGAAGCCTCCGATTGGCACGAGTATCTGCCTTATATCTATGGCTCAGCCGTGGCACTAATCGTGTTAATCATTATCATCTTCTTCTTAATAAAAATGTTTAAAAAAGAACCTGTTTTAGCCGAGCCACCTAAACCAAAAGTGCCTGCACATATTACAGCACTTGATGCTTTAGAAGAAATTAGAAACCGAAAACTGTGGCAAGAGGGTAAATTTAAAGAATATCACACGATGATATCAGATGCTCTGCGTGCTTATATAGAAGGGCGTTATGGGGTTGCTGCTATGGAGTTAACATCTGATGAGATATTTAAAGTAATGAACTCACAGGTAATTGATGGCCTAAGTAAAGATAAATTAAAACAGGTTTTAACCTTGGCTGATTATGTAAAGTTTGCCAAAGTAATTCCTATTGATGTAGAAAATGAAATGTCTTTACAAAGTGCATTCGATTTTGTAAATGGCACAAAACGTGATGAAGAAGAAAATAATAACCAAGAAGAACAACCGGTAGCTAATAGTTAGAAAGTGGATTTAATAAATCATTACATAAAAGATATAACCTTTGCCGACAAGCAATTCTTTTGGTTATTTCTAATATTACCGGTAATGATTGCCTGGTACTTATTTAAGTTAAGAAAGCAGGAAGCAGAGTTTAATTATTCTTCGTTTCAAAACTTGGGTAATGTTCAAATGTCTTACAAAGCAATCCTACGTCATGTGGTTTTTGCGTTTAGGTTATTTGCGGTGGCACTTTTAATTGTTGTATTGGCTCGTCCACAATCGCGTAGCAGTTGGAAAGATATAAAAACTGAAGGCATAGATATTGTATTAAGCATAGATGTTTCTTACTCTATGCTGGCAAAAGATTTTAAACCGAATAGGATTGATGCTGCTAAAGAAGTAGCAAAAGAATTTATCGATTCTCGCCCTAACGACCGTGTAGGTCTTGTTGTTTTTGGTGCCGAAGCGTTTACGCAATGCCCACTTACAACTGACCATACAGTAATTAAAAATTTATTTACCGATATAAATGCAGGCGATATGGGGCAGGGTACTGCAATTGGTTTGGGGTTGGCTGATGCCGTATCTCGTGTAAAAGAAAGTAAAGCGAAAAGTAAAGTAGTTATTTTATTATCTGATGGTGTAAATAATGTGGGTGAAATTGCTCCGCTTACCGCTGCCGATATTGCTAAAACTTTTGGTGTGCGTGTTTATACAATTGGGGTGGGTACTAAGGGTAAAGCCTTAACTCCGGTTGCTATGTTCCCTAACGGACAAATGGAGTACGATTATGTAGACGTTGATATAGACGAACCAACCATGTCGAAAATTGCTGAAGAAACCGGCGGTAAATATTTTAGAGCTACCGATAACGCGAGTTTACGTGGCGTATATAAAGAGATTGATAAAATGGAAAAATCCATCATCAGCGAAAAAAGTTTTTCAAATAAGTCGGAACACTTTTTGCCTTTTGCCATTGCAGCAGCCCTATTGTTATTGTTAGAATTTGTAATTAAAAAAACTGTAATTCGTTCGTTACCATAAATGTTTAAGTTTCAACATACCGAGTATTTGTGGGCACTGGCAATTGTACCTGTGGTAATTGCTGTTTTTATTTTTGCAGTGATATCGCGCAAAAAAATGCTAAAAAAGCTGGGCGACTATCCTCTTATTTTAGCCATGATGCCCGATGTTTCTCGTGGCAAGCAAACCGTAAAATTTATTCTATACATGCTTGCGCTTATCTTTTTAATATTAGGCATTTGCAATTTACAAACCGGCAGTAAAATGCAAGACGTAAAACGTGAGGGTGCCGATATTATGATTTGTTTGGATGTATCTAACTCCATGCTTGCCGAAGATTTAAAGCCTAATCGTTTAGAACGTGCCAAGCAGGCCATTGAGCAAATGATTGATAAACTAAATGGCGACAGATTAGGCATTGTTGTTTTTGCAGGCGAGGCTTATACGCAGTTACCCATTACAATTGATTATGGCTCGGCTAAATTATTTTTAAATGCCATAACGCCTAATATTATTGAACGACAAGGAACTGATATTAGTGCCGCAATTCAAAAAGCAACTGAATCATTTGGTAAAGACGAAGGAAAAAACAAAGCCATCATTATTATAACCGATGGAGAAGACCATGAAGAAGATGCTATTAAAGCAGCCGAAGAAGCTGGAAAATTAGGGATTTCAATTCATACTATTGGTATAGGGTCTGATGCCGGGGTACCAATTCCTATTTACAACAATGGCATTCGGGCTGGTTACCGAAAAGATAAAGAAGGCAACACTGTTGTAACCAAGCTAAACGAAAAATTATTACAAAGCATAGCAGGTGCAGCAAATGGGGTATTTGTAAAAGCAAACAATGCCGATGTAGGTTTAGATGCTGTATTGGATAAAGTTGGTGAGTTAGAAAAAAAGCAATTCGAATCTAAAATGTACACCGATTATGAAGATCAGTTTCAATGGTTCATAGGCGCAAGTTTATTGTTTTTATTAATTGAGTTTATAATAAGCGAACGCATTAATAACTGGTGGAGAAAACTAAATTTATTTAAAAAATGATGAAACATTTTTTCTGCATATTATTTTGTTTAAGTGCCGGCACATTTTTTGCGCAGAAAGAAAAGCAATCTTTACGCGATGGTAACAAAAGTTATTTTGGTGGCAAGTTTGAAGAAGCTGAGCAGTATTATAACGAATCATTGAAGGAGAAAAACAATTATTATAAATCTAATTTCAATTTAGGCGATGCTTATTACAAGCAAGGAAAATATACGGAAGCCATTGGTCAGTACGACACTTACATAAAAAATAACAGTAATAAAGATACGCTTTCAAAAGCCTTTCATAATTTAGGTAATTCGTATTTAAAAACTAAAAGTTATAATGAGGCAATAACAGCGTATAAAAATGCTTTAAAGCTAAACCCTAAAGATGAAGATACCCGTTATAACTTAGCTTACACTATTAAAAAATTACAAGAGCAGCAAAAGCAGCAGCAACAAAACAAAGACGATAAAGACAAAAAGGATAAAAAAGATAAGCAAGACCAAAAGAAAAATGTAGATAATAAAAAGAACGATAAAGATAAAAAGCAAGAACCGCAGCAACCTCAAATGAGCAAAGAGGAAGCACAACGTATGCTAGATGCACTTAAAAATAACGAACAAAAATTACAACTAAAGAAAAAGAATAAAGACGAAAACGGCTCAAGACAAAATACAGATAAAGACTGGTAATCAATTTCACAATTGGTTAATGTACAAATGAAACAACAAAACAACATAGCGATAAAGCAAACCACACATAATCTGTTGATGATGTTTATCATCATGTTTTTTTCTTTTTTCATAACACCTCAAAAAACAGTAGCACAAAAACTGGTAGCACAGGTTAGTAAAAACAAAGTGGTTACCGGCGAAGCGTTTCAAATTTCATTTACGGTTAACGGTAGCATGTCGGGTTTTAAAGCACCCTCTTTTTCTGATTTTGATGTGTATAGCGGCCCTAACCAATCTACCAGCATGCAAATTGCAAATGGTAATATGAGTCAAACAGTTAGTTACTCGTATATGATTGCGGCTCGTAAAGAAGGCAAGTTTACCATAGGTGCAGCATCATGTGTAATTAATGGTGCAAAGTCAGAGTCTAATCCTATTACAATAGAAGTAGCTAAAGGCAACCCGCAACAACAACAACAACAACAACAACGTCAGCAGCAACAAAATCCATTTGGTGGTGCTTTTGGTAATGAAGAACAAGCGCAACAACAACAAGGTGTAAGTGGCGAAGATTTATTTGTTAGAACCTACGTAAGTAAAAGACAATGTTACTTAGGTGAACAAATAGTTGTTACACAAAAAATTTATGCCCGTACAAATGTTACACACCGCGGCATGCAAAATGGTAAGCTGCCAAGTTTCGATGGTTTTTGGTCGAAAGCAGAAGAGCGTAAAGGCAACCTTCCTATCAATACAGAAAACTTAGATGGTGTTTCTTATGGCGTAGTAGATTTTAGTCAAACTTATTTATTTCCGCAGCGTACAGGTAAACTAACTATCGACCCTATTGAGTTAGATTGGGTAGTGCGTGTAAAATCAAAAAAACAACAATCTATCTTCGATCAGTTTTTTGGCGGGGGTGGACAAGATATGGTTGTTAAGTTAAAAAGCAAACCAGTAACTATTGATGTACAAGCGTTACCCGAAGCCGGTAAGCCCGATAACTTTACCGGGGCAGTTGGTAATTTTTCGTTTAATGCAAAATTAAATCACGATAAAGTAAAAGCTAACGAAAGCATTAATCTTAAACTAACCGTTAGTGGTAAAGGCAATATCAGTTTAGTATCTACACCAAAAATTAATTTCCCCGATGGTTTCGAAACCTACGAGCCTAAAGTAAATGAAACAGTTTCTACCGCAGGCGGTGTTAGCGGCACAAAAACTTATGAGTATTTGGTTATTCCGCGCAAACAAGGCGAGTTTATATTAAAAGACATAACCTTTAGTTATTTTGATGTAGAGAAAAAGAAATACATAACACTTCCTTCTCCCGAAATTAAAATTACAGTTGATGCAGCCGACCCAAACTCGTCGGGTAATGCACAAGTATATAATCCTAAACACGAAATTCAAACTGAAGAAAACGATATACGTTATATTAAAACGGGTGATTTAAAATTACAAACAGATGATGAAGAGTTTTTTGCTTCGTGGAAACACTTTGGTTTACTGGGGTTAATTACCGCCCTGTTTGTTGGTTTTTTGGTTGCACGTACTAATTATTTAAAATTGCAAAGCGATGTAGTGGGTGTAAAACAAAAACGTGCTATAAAAATGGCACGCAAGCAATTGGCTTTAGCCGAAAAATTTAAAAATGAAAACAAACAAGATGATTTTTATAACGAAGTGCACACAGCCCTTAATAATTATATAAGCCATAAATTAAACATTCCTGTGGCCGATTTATCTAAAGATACGATTACAGAAAATCTGATAAAAAAATCT
>DATHOW010000299.1:0-5166 GCA_035484495.1 Bacteroidia bacterium
CAAGAGCTTTACGCGTTTATGTAGAACCACTTCTTACTAAAAGTAAAGAAGATACTACACATAGCCGTCGTACTGTGTTTTCTTACTTAAAAAGCAAGGATGCAGTATCTACTTTATTTAAAGACGTGTCTCCTAAAATAGCAGAAAGACAAGGTGGTTACACTCGTATCATTAAAACAGGTTTCCGTCCGGGAGATGCTGCTGATACAGCTTTAATTGAATTAGTAGATTTTAATGAAATTTACACTTCAGATAAAAAAGGTGGTGCTACCGAAGCTAAAAAGAAAACTACGCGTCGTGGTCGTGCTCCTAAAAAAGCTACTACTAAAGCAGAAGGAACTGCTGATACAGCTGAAACAAAAACAGAAGAGTAATCTAAGTTTATATAGTATAAAAAAAGCCGCAGGGATTTATTTTCTGCGGCTTTTCTGTTTTTAGTAATTCTTAAGGAGTATCGTCAATAAATTTAATATGATGCTTCTTGTTTATTTTGTAGCGTTTAATGCTCAAAATTTTAATTGCTTCGCCAATTATCACTAAACCAACTCCGATTTCTACATCTAGTAAGCGTAATATGGGTTTATCGGCATTTATAGCGTTGTTTAAAGCGTCTAAAGCTACGTATCCCACTCCGCAGCCAATTAAAAAAGCCGAAGCCGCACGCGTGAGATAATTAGAGTTATTAACTAGGACTTTATTGATGTTTTTATACAAGATAGTTGTTGTAGAATCAAGTGTAAGAGCTGTATCGTTTACGTCGGTAATAATGCCACCGTGCTTTTTGTTATTCTCCTTTAGTTTAAAGGTTATTTTGTCTTGAAGGTAAAATTTAATACGGTGTGTGTTTGATCCATGCTCTATATCTAAAGACATAAATTTATTTGACTGAGCAGTTAGCTCAACCGAAAAAATGAAAAGTATAAAGCATAAAATTTTCACCTTGATTTATTAAACAAATATTTTGCCAGGGTTTAAAATCAAATTAGGATCGAAAACCTTTTTAATTTGTTTTTGCAAGTCAATTTCTTTTTGTCCAAACATAATGCTCATATATTCTTTTTGAACTAGTCCTATGCCATGCTCTCCGCTAATAGTGCCACCTAATTTTTTACACAAAGCAAATATTTCAGCAATGGCTTTTTTAATGTGTTCACCATTCCATAATTCATCAGGCATATTATCTTTTATAATGCGTGTATGTAAATTTCCGTCACCGGCATGTCCATAACAAACACTTCTAAAATTATAACGAGCACCAATTTCTTTAATTCCTTTTACCAAAGCCGGTAACTCGGCACGTTGCACTACGGTATCTTGCTCTTTGCTAATAGCGGTGGCTTTTACAGCTTCGTTAATTTTACGACGTAATTTCCAAAGCTCATCTTTTTGCGCTTGACTTTCAGCAAACAAAATTTCCGCAATATTAAACTCGCTAACCACGTTGCTTATAGCCTCCATATCCTGCATTAGCATATCTACATTATTTCCATCAACTTCTATTAGCAAATGAGCCTGTATATCGTCTTCTAATTTCACAACCGAACTTTGTACATGCTTACTAACCCAATCCAACGCATCACGTTCCATAAACTCTAAAGCACTTGGTGTATAACCAGCTCTAAATATTTCTGATACAGCTTGGCAAGCCTCTTCTGTTTTACGAAACGGAACAAGCATTAATAAATTATGCTTGGGTAACGGAATTAATTTTACAATAATTTTTGTTACAATGCCCAGTGTACCCTCGCTACCAACCATTAATTGGGTAAGGTGATAACCCGTTGAATTTTTTAATGTATTAGCACCCGTATAAATAATTTCGCCAGTAGGCAAAACTACTTCTAAGTTTAAAATATAATCTTTAGTAACACCATATTTTACACATTTTGGTCCACCACTGTTTTCAGCTACGTTACCACCTAAAAAACAACTGCCTTTACTGGCGGGGTCTGGTGGGTAGAATAAACCTTTTTCAGCTACTGCATTTTGAAATACTTCGTTTATAACACCGGGTTCAACAGTAGCTTGTAAATTACGTTCATCAATTTCAAGTATTTTATTAAAACGCTCTACCGATAAAATAATGCCACCCATAATTGGAAGTGCCCCACCACTAAGTCCTGTACCTGCTGCACGAGGTGTTACTGGGATTAAATATGTATTAGCAATTTTTAAAATTTCAGCAATTTGTTGCGGGGTGCTTGGTTTTATAACTACTTCAGGTATGAAAAGTAAATCTTCGGTTTCGTCTTTTCCGTATTGTTCTAATTTTTCTTTATCGGTAAATACAAATTCGTTTCCTACAATTTGTTTTAGTTGATTAAGTATTTCGGGTGTAATTTTATTATATGCCATACAGTTTCAATTGCCTCAAATTTAAGGAATCAATAGGAAGGTTGTAATTAAAATTATCAGCAATTAGTGTTGCTCAAAGAAAAACGGATTTCCGTCTGGGTCTACAATTAAGAAATGTGCAGCACCCCGTGTGCCTTCTTTTGCTTCTAACACAAAAGGAACACCTTTTTGTTTTAATTCTTTTTGTAGCTCAAAAATGTTTTCGGGTGTAAATGTTAATGTGTTTCTTGGAATAATGCCTTCGTACAAACCTATAATGATTGCGCCATTACGCAAAATAAGATACTTGTTTTGCAGATTGCTAAAGCGTTCGTCAACTAAAAATCCCATTTTAAGATAAAAATCTCGAGAGATTTGAAGGTTTTTTACATTTAAAGCAATATGGTGCCGACCCAAATTCATGGGGTAAATATATGTTAATTTTTAAAGTAAAAAATTAATTTTCAGCCCCCTGTAAAACCCCTGATTTAGCTTTTTCTTTAAGTAAAGCTATATCAAGCACCTGCTGCATGTGGGTTACGTAGTGTATGTGCAAGCCTTTTAAATATTCTGCATTTATATCATCTACATCTTTACGGTTTTCTTCGCATAAAATAATTTCTTTTATGCCGGCGCGTTTTGCAGCCAATAGTTTTTCTTTTAAACCACCTATAGCAAGTACTCTACCACGTAGGGTTATTTCACCAGTCATAGCTAAGTTTTTACGCACTTTGCGTTTTGTAAACGCTGATGCCAAGCTAGTAAGCATTGCAATACCGGCAGATGGGCCGTCTTTTGGTGTGCCGCCTTCAGGTACGTGTATATGAATGTTTTTATCTTTAAAAGTATCGGCAGTAGCATCAATTATTTGAGGGTGTGCTTTTAAAAACTCTAAAGCAATAACAGCACTTTCTTTCATTACATCGCCTAGGTTACCCGTTAAGGTAAGTTTTTGTTCCTTGCCTTCTGATAAACTGGTTTCAATAAATAAAATATCGCCACCAACTTGAGTCCATGCTAAGCCTGTAACAACACCCGGTACATCATTACCCTGGTACTTGTCTTTACTATGAGCAGGACCAAGTATTTTAATTAGATTTTCTTCAGATACTTTGGTAAGATTTTTTTTGTTGCTTGCAATTTCTTTAGCCGTAAAGCGTGCAATTTTAGAAATGCGTTTTTCAAGTGAACGTACACCGCTTTCGCGTGTGTAATCTTCAATTATTCTATCTAAAACTTTATCAGATATTTTTAATTGCGATTTTTTTAAGCCGGTATCTTCAGTAACTTTTGGTACAATATGTTTTTGTGCAATTTGTATTTTTTCTTCAGTGGTATAACCGTTCATTTCAATAATCTCCATCCTATCACGCAAAGCAGGTTGTATGGTGTTTAATGAGTTTGCTGTGGCAATAAATAGTACTTTGCTTAAATCAAAATCAAGCTCTAAATAATTATCGTAAAAGGTTGAATTTTGTTCGGGGTCAAGTACTTCAAGCAAAGCTGATGAAGGGTCGCCATGATAATCTGAACCTAATTTATCTATCTCGTCTAATACAAACACAGGATTTGAGGATTGAACTTTTTTTACGTTTTGTAAAATACGCCCGGGCATAGCACCAATGTATGTTTTACGATGCCCACGAATTTCGCTTTCATCTTTTAAGCCACCTAAACTCATGCGCACGTATTTTCTTCCTAAAGCTTTTGCAATGCTTTTACCTAAAGATGTTTTACCAACTCCCGGAGGGCCATATAAACAAAGGATAGGCGATTTTAAATTACCTTTTAATTTAATTACAGCAAGGTGTTCTAAAATGCGTTCTTTAACTTTATCTAAACCATGATGGTCTTCATTTAAAATACGCTCTGCATTTTTTAAATTAAAGTTATCGGCTGTGTACTCGTTCCAAGGTAAATCAAGTAATAAATCTAAATAGTTTGTTTGTATGGCGTACTCTGCTGCATTAGGATTCATGCGTTGAAGTTTAGAAATTTGTTTTTCAAAAACTTCTTGAACCTCTTTCGACCATTTTTTCGCTTTCGCTTTTTCTTTAAACTCTACAATCTCTTGCTCATGTTGGTTTCCACCCAACTCTTCCTGAATTGTTTTTATTTGCTGGTTTAAAAAATACTCACGCTGTTGTTTATCTAAATCTGTTTTTACTTTATTCTGAATTTCATTTTTCAATTGCAGCATCTGCAATTCTTGCGTTAAATTCTTTAATACAAGTGTTGCACGCTCTGTTAAATCAGGTAATTCAAGCATCTTTTGTTTCTCAATAGAAGAAACATTTGCATGCGACGAAATGAAGTTTATTAAAAAAGAAGCACTCTCAATATTATTAATAGCAAAAGCGGCTTCGCTTGGCATTTGCGGCGATTGTTTAATTATTTGTGTAGATAAATCTTTCAAAGAAGAGACTAATGCTGAAAATTCTTTGTCGTTTTTCTTTGCTTTTGTTTCTTCAAATGGAATGACCTTAGCTTTAAAGTAAGGTTCAGTTTGCACAAACTCTCCTGTTTTAAAACGTTTTTTACCTTGTAAAATAACAGTTGTGCTGCCATCGGGCATGCGCAGTTGTTTAATGATGTGGGCAATAGTGCCAACCTCATTTAAATCCTCGGGCTTTGGCTCTTCGATAGCATCGTTCTTTTGAGAAACTACGCCAATGATTTTAGAACCTTTATAAGCATCGCGAATTAGTTGTATAGATTTATCTCTGCCTACAGTAATTGGTATAACAACTCCCGGAAACAAAACTGTGTTGCGTAAAGGAAGTATAAAAACAGACTCAGGAAGCTTTTCGTTATTCATTTGGTCTTCATCTT
>DATHOW010000300.1:0-19293 GCA_035484495.1 Bacteroidia bacterium
TAAAACCTCAGCAGCTTTAAAAAGTGGTGAAGTTTTACTGTTAGAAAATTTACGTTTTTATAAAGAAGAAGAAAAAGGCGATGAAGCCTTTGCACAAAAACTAGCCAAGCATGGCGATATTTATGTGAACGATGCTTTTGGTACCGCACACCGTGCACATGCATCAACCGCTGTTATTGCCAAGTATTTTGATGCCGCTCATAAATGTTTTGGTTATGTTATGGCAGGCGAAGTTGCCAGCATAAGCAAAGTGCTACACAATTCAGAAAAACCTTTTACAGCCATTATTGGTGGGGCAAAAGTATCCGATAAAATTTTAATCATCGAACAATTAATGAGTCGTGCACAGCACATTATTATTGGCGGTGGTATGGCATTTACTTTTGTAAAAGCAATGGGTGGCAGTATTGGTAAATCGCTTTGCGAAGACGATAGATTAGAAACCGCTAAAGAACTTTTAACCAAAGCCAAACAAAAAGGCGTGCAATTGCATTTACCAACCGATGCTGTTATTGCCGATAATTTTGCTAATGATGCAAACCATAAACAATGTGCTATCAATTCAATTCCTGATGGATGGATGGGATTAGACATTGGTGCTGAATCTATCAAACAATTTAGCGAGGTTATAAAAAATTCTAAAACCATTTTGTGGAACGGCCCAATGGGTGTTTTTGAAATGAGCAATTTTGAAGCAGGCACTAAAGCCGTTGCTGAAAGCATTGTAAAAGCTACTGCCTTAGGTGCTTATAGTTTAATTGGTGGTGGCGATTCAGTTGCGGCTATTAATAAATATCACCTAAGCAGTAAAGTAAGTTATGTATCTACGGGCGGTGGTGCTTTATTAGAATATATTGAACAAGGAAGTTTGCCGGGTGTAAAAGCAATTGAAGGATAGTTTTTAGGCTATCCTTCAAAATAAAAATCAAGAAAAATTATTTTTTCGTTGTCATTTCGACCGCAGGGAGAAATCTGTATTTGCAAGCAACCTTATCCCAAATACAGATTTCTCAGTCGTTCCTCCTTCGAAATGACAACACCGAAATTACTTTTTAGCGTCGGCTAAAAACTGTGCTAAACCACTGGTTGTTAATGGGTGGTTTAATAAAGCTGTAATAACGCTTAACGGACAAGTAGCTACATCGGCACCTAATTTAGCGCACTCAATAATGTGCATTGGGTGACGCACAGATGCCGCTAAAATTTGTGTTTCGTAGCCGTAGTTATCATAAATCAATCTGATATCATCAATTAAAGCTAGTCCATCGGTGCTAACATCATCTAACCTACCAATAAACGGAGACACATAAGTTGCGCCTGCTTTAGCCGCTAACAAAGCTTGTCCGGCAGAAAAAACCAAGGTGCAATTTGTTTTAATGCCTTTTTCGGTAAAATATTTAATGGCTTTAACACCTTCTTTAATCATCGGTATTTTAACTACAATGCGTTCGTGCAGGGCAGCCAAAGCTTCGCCTTCGGCAACCATGCCGTCAAAATCGGTAGCAATAACCTCAGCACTTACATCGCCGGTAGTTATGTTACAAATATCCACATAGTGTTTTAAAATATTGTTCTGTCCTTTAATGCCCTCTTTAGCCATTAGTGATGGGTTTGTGGTAACGCCATCAAGTACGCCCATGTCTTGCGCCTCTTTAATCTGAGCCAAGTTTGCTGTATCAATAAAAAATTTCATAAATCTGTATTTTAAGTTTTGGTAAAAGTAATTTTTAATTTTTTTGTAGCGCATTTAAAATTCAACAACTTATTAAGGGATTTTTCGCGCAAATTTTAGTTCTACCGCATAAACTCATTGGTTTTTAATTAGTAATTGTTTTTAGTGTTAAATATTTTATAAAAAATTAAGCTCAGAAAAACGCGCGCGCGAGTGTGTGCTTTACTCTCTCTCTCCTTTTTTTTACTTTCATTTCTTTTTCTTTATTCTACTCTCCTTTCTTTGTGTAGTTATTGCAGGTTTTGCCAGGGTTTATTGGGTAATTAACCTCCATTTTTATTAAATCAACTTAATTTCTGGCGGTATTAGTTTATCAATGCCTTTACGGCGGGCATTTTTGCAAATAAAAATATAACGCTCTTGTATGCTGACAGATGTAATAATCCCACGACTTAGCAGTTCTTTATCAAACAGACCCACATAAGCGCAGTATTTTATAATCTCCTGTACAAGAGTTTCTTTTACGTTTAAGTACTCGGTTACATTAAAGCGAGCTACGTCATCCCACTCTAAATAACAACCCTCGTCGCCATATATTTGGCAAAGTACATAATCGTACACAGCAAGCCCCGCAACACCATGCGAATGTTTAAGACGTTTTATTTTAGTGTTTTGGTAACGGTTAGCATCTATATTAAAATAGATTAGACCTTTACGCAGAGGACGTGCCATGTTTGGTAATTTGTTTTTACAAAATTACGCCACATGGTTTTTATACGCTGTACTTTGCGGTATGTTTTTTTAAAGAAAAAAACACCGTCACCTAAATCCATCTAACAATGCTTTTCGTATATGTTGTATGGAATCGAAAAAAACATACATCGAGTATAAAAGAGAAATTCAAAAAGAATTATCTGTTTTAAAACAAAAGCTAAGCAAGCACCATTCTATTTCTACCAAAAAACAATTCGATTGGCCCGAAGTGTCTGATTTAAGTTTACTGCTAAGCAAGCTAAAACAGGTTAATCAATCTTTATCTGTTTAAGTAACTGATAACCATAATGGTGTAGCTAAATTATTTAAAAAAATAATTAAATATGCTTTTATAAAATCCAAACACAACTTTATACCGTAAGTATGCTAAATGTGTCATCAAATTGTCATCAATAAAAACTAAAGCAATGAAAAAACGTAAAATCATAAAAATCACCCTTATTTCTTTATCTGTTGTTTTTGTTTTGTTTGCTATGCTTATTGTACATATTGCAATGGTAACAAAGTATAAAGCTGTTGAACCGGATGGGCGCCAACTTAGCCGAATTGATTTTACTGAAAAAGTAGACTCAACCGAAGCAAACAAAATAAAAAGTTTTGTGGGGCATTTAGATGGTGTTGAAAGCACCTACTTTAATATACCCGACGGCATTTTTGTTTACACCTACTCGCTTAACAAACAAAACTCATTAGGTGTTTATAATAAACTAATGAGCTATGGCAAATACAAAGCACACAGGTACGTGGTTGATGCTGCCGATGCAACCAAAGGTTGCCCTGCTATGGGTGGTAATAAATCTTTTATACTATCACTTGCTATGTATGTTGGCAAACTAATTAACTAAACTTTAATTCAAATAAATAATAACCATAAAATCCAAAACATGAAAAAATCGGTAATCTTAGCAGCAGCCTGCTTAACAACGGTTAGTGTTTTTTACAGCTCGTGTAAAAAATCAACTACCACAACACCCACACCGGCAGCAACAACACCTCCTGGTCCAACTTTGTACTCGCGAGTAGGTGGTACAGCTATGGTAAACGACCCTAAACACACAGGCACTATGATTGAGCAAGGTCGCTTAACATTACGCTCGGTAGTTGATAGTTCAATAAATGTAATTGCTGCAGATGCTCAATTGCAACCTTATTTTGGAGCTTTATTTGCAGAATTAGGCGCCGGTAACACATCGGGTTTAACTGCACTAAGTCAAAACTTTACTGATTTTATGTGCACAGCTACAGGGTCTACAAACGCGGCTTACGGTTATGGTGGTAAAAGCATGAAAGATGCGCATAACCCTGCATATAACAACCGCATATCAATGAAAGTAAACGCTGCCGATTTTGATAAATTTGTTGGCGACATTGGTACCGGTTTAGCAAAAAATGGTGTTAACTCAACTAACAACGCACAGCTTGTTAATGATTTAGTTGCTTTGTTAGAAACAACAAAAGCAGACATCGTTCAACGCTAGGTTAGCTAATTAGTTTTTAAATATTCAACAATAAAAGAGCTACCTCAAAAGGGTGGCTCTTTTGTTTAAAAACAATTGCAGTGCAAATAAAATTTACATCCATACTAAAACTAAAATAAATTATTGTTGCGTTTAATTTTTAAACCCCGCCCATTACATACATGGCGGCAAGTGTTGGCGAGGGACTACCGCCTGCATTTTCAAGGGTAACAGCAAAGGCCTGTGCTTTTTCAATGACTTTCATTTTTTGTACAGATAGGACATCTGCATTTTGATCAATCACACCCAAATCAACAGGTTTGCCATCGGCAATGGCCCATAGCTGATATTGTTTATCGGCAGGTGCTGCGGGTAAGTTGGCAAAACCAACATACACTTCTTTGGTTTTACTGTTCCAACAAATGGTGGCGTGTGCAGTAGGGGCAGTTTTTTCAATGCCAGCCATTTTAATAATTTTATTTTCGGGATTATTAAACATAGCTACACTAGTAGCCATTAACTCGTTTTTGCTTTTTAAATCGGCCAGCTGATTTTTTGTTGAATCACTTACCTGCCCTAATTTATTGGCCAAACTTATAGTTTCATTTTGCGAAACATTTAATTTGCCTTTTGTATTAAAATATAAAAAACTGCTGCCAACAAATAAAATAACCGATGCTGCAGCAAGCCATTTATAGTTTTTTGCAGAAGATTTAGTAGCATTTGTTTTTTCTGCTAACGAAACAACTTTAGCATTAGTTTTACCTTCTTGCTTGCTTAGCTTTTCTAGCTCTGCCATTATTTTACCCTTTAAGGCAGGCGGTGGCATTTTTTCGTGCGAAACAATATAGCCGTTTAGGGCTTCTTGCAAAACATCTAAACTGGCTCTAATTTCGGGATAGATATGAGACATACACTCTACTTCCTGTCTCTCTTGTTCAGAAACAGAACCCAACACATAACGGTCTAAAATATCGGATTGTATGTATGCTTCTACATCCATTTTTTAATGAAACAATTTTCGCAACTCTATAAGTGCTGCTCTAATTCTGGTTTTTACTGTTCCTAAAGGCATATTCATTTCTTTGGCAATTTCATCTTGTGTGTAACCACCAAAATAAACCAAGTCAATCATCTCTTTATGTTCAAGCTTTAGTTTAGCTACTGCTTGCTTTACCCCTAAAGTATCTGTATTTAATGTAGTATTATGGTTTTTATCAACTACATATACGTCGTTTTCTATATTACGGATTTCGTATTTTTTGTTTTTCGACCTCAGATTATCAATTGATGTATTACGAGCAATGTTAAGCATCCAGGTAAATAAAGTACCCTTCTCTCTTTTGTAAGAAGCAACACTTTTCCAAATTTTTACAAATACATCTTGCAAAATATCTTGTGCAACCTCATCATCTTTTACAATGGTGTTAATGATGCCGTAAAGGGCTGATGAGTAATTATCATATAGCAACGAAAAAGCTTCGGTATCCTGATTTTTCAGCTTCTCAACTAACTCAGCTTCGCTATATGGTAAAGGTTTTTTCAAACAAATTTATTTATGTCAAATATATCGATAAACTATTAAAACAGTACGACGAAGTAGGTTTATTTTTATAAGTATTTTAAATAAAACCCAAATAAATAAAATTACGTATGTATGTTAATTTAAAATTCACATTTATTTTTTTCGTTTAACTAAAAACCGAATTATGAAAAACCTGCTACTTATATTATCATTCTACATCTCATCTATTTGCATAGGGCAAACAGCAAAAATTAATTGGCAGGCATGGGGCGAAAAACCATTTTTAAAAGCTAAGAAAGAACACAAACCCATTTTTTTAGATGTGGGCACCGAGTGGTGTACTGCTTGTAATTTTATGGAAGCAGAAACTTATACCGACACAACTGTTATTGGCATACTAAACCGTAATTTTATTTTAATAAAAGCCGACGCCGAAGCACAACCCGATGTGGGCGCACGTTTTTTAGAATGGGGTTGGCCCGCACTTATTTTTTTAGATTCTAGCGGCAATCAATTACAGGCTTTGCAGGGTAACCGAAGACCCGATGTTTTTATACCGATACTAAACACTTTTTTGCAAGATTATAAAAACGGAAAAATTACAGCCGATAATAAAGATTTTTACTCACCCGAAGTGCCTGATAAATCGACCATTGGAGAACTTTACAAAAAAGCTGAAAATCAATTAGCTGATTATTATGATACACTTTATGCAGGCTGGGGCTTTGTTTTAAAAATACCCTTATACCAACCCATTGAATATAGTTTTTGGAACGCACGTTTAAATAAAAAACCAAGCGAGCAAAAAAAGGCATTGCTATCACTAAACCAATACACAAAAATTAGCGACCGCATTTGGGGTGGTGTTTATTTTGGTTGTGCATCTAACCGCAGTTGGAAAAACGCACAACCCGAAAAACGTAGCGAGTATCAGGGTGGTGTTTTACACAATTACGCCGAAGCTTATATGGCCACCGGCGATGTACGTTGGCTGAAAGAAGCCCAGCTTATTAAAAGTTATTTATTGCGCTTTATGTTATCAAAAGAAGATGATTTGTTTTTTAATAGTCAGGAGGAATATATTACACCCGATGGTAACCCGCCCGGCATGCCACCCGAAAAATATTTTACCTTGCCTAATAGCGAGCGTTTAAAATATGGCATTCCGCCAATTGATAAAACATTATACAGCGATA
Source organism: Bacteroidia bacterium (assembly GCA_035484495.1). Taxonomy (GTDB): domain Bacteria; phylum Bacteroidota; class Bacteroidia; order B-17B0; family Aurantibacillaceae; genus PALSA-968. The sequence goes on from DATHOW010000300.1 coordinate 6,625, forward strand.
TTAATTTCCGTATTGTAAAAGGTTTTTTAAAATTATACGAAGCCACACAAAACCCCGAAGATTTAAAAATAGCCCTTGCCACTTCAAAAAAATTAATTGATAAAGCTTACTTACCAAGCGGATGGTTTAAAACCGTAGTGGAAAATAAAAACGCTACTAAACGTATCAGAGATTTACCATCAGACTCGGCACAACAAAATGTACTGTATTTAAAAACACAGGCGCACGCTGCCATTGCTTTATTAATGTTGTATCAATTTACTAACGATACTACTTGGCTCGTTATATGCCAAAAATTAAACAAGGTTGTTTACGAGCAATTGTATGATAAAGAAAACGGCGGATTTTTTTCTACCAACTTAATGCCGGTTACGCTTAACGGAAAACGCACCCAAACAAAAGTGCTAACCGAAAATGCACTTTATGCAAGGTTTTTGGTTGAGTTAAGTGATATAACAGGCGACGAAAATTTATCGAAAATTGCCGAGGGTTGTTTGCGCGCCGTGGGCTCTGATAAAATTATGCAGTACGAAGAACGTTTAATTGCCGAGTACGCCCTAGCTGCCGATAAATTAATTAAACACCATTTGGTTTTTACCATTGTTACAACGGATGCAAACTCCGACGAGACAAAAAAGTTAATCAAACAAGTTCTATCTTACTACCACCCCGCTAAACTAATGAAGGTTGAAAAGCCCGACCATTATCCGGATATGGGTAAACCAACTTTGTTTATATGCAGCAAAGTAGTTTGTTCGCAACCCATTTTTTATTCTGAAACTATAAAAAAAGATATAGATGCTTTTATAAACAGATTGAAGTAGGCTTATAATTTCTTGTCATTTCTCAGTCGTTCCTCCTTCGAAATATGTTTTTAAACGGATTTCTCCCTACGGTCGAAATGACAAAACGGAAAATTTAATTCTTATTTAAAAAAGCATCCCAGCCCTGTGCAGTAAGCGGTATAGCGTTACCCGACCGTGTAACTAAATTAGCACCACTTGCTTTATCAGTCATGTGCCCAATAATAGTAAAATCAGGATGGTTTTTTACTTTATCAAAATCTTTTTGATTAATGGTAAACAGCAACTCATAATCTTCGCCACCACTTAAAGCACAAACAGTAGGGTCAAGTTTAAAATCGTGTGCACGGTTAACCGTCATACTATCCATTGGTATTTTATCTTCATATAAATTACAACCCACGTTAGATTGGTTGCATATGTGTAAAATCTCTGATGCCAACCCATCGCTAATGTCAATCATGCCGGTTGGTTTTACATCTAAATGTTTTAATACATCACGTATATCAATTCGTGCCTCAGGTTTTAGCTGACGCTCTAACACATAATCGTTCCCTTCTAAATCAGGTTGCGCATTAGGGTTTTCTTTAAACACAGCTTTCTCTCTTTCTAAAATTTGCAAGCCCATATAAGCGCCACCCAAATCGCCGGTAACAACCAGCAAATCTTTTTCCTGCGCACCACTACGATATACCACTTCACTTTTTTCGGCTTCGCCTAAAACAGTAATGCTAATAACCAAACCACTTAAGGATGAAGTTGTATCGCCACCCACCAAATCAACTTTGTAATTATCGCAGGCCATTAGCATGCCGCTATAAAGCTCTTCCAACGCTTCAGTAGAAAAACGATTAGATACTGCCATGCTAACCGTAACCTGTTTAGCAACGCCATTCATAGCACAAATATCAGATACGTTTACCGCAATGGCTTTGTAGCCTAAGTGTTTTAAGGGTACATAAGTTAAATCAAAATGCACGCCTTCAACCAACATATCGGTAGATAGTAAAGTTACTTTGCCGCTTTGCTCAATTACAGCAGCATCATCGCCCACACCTTTAAGGGTAGAGGGATGTTGTATGATAATGTTTTCGGTAAGGTGTTTTATTAATCCAAATTCGCCAAGCTGCGATAATTCTGTTCTTCCTGTGTTTTCAAACATACGTTTAGTTTATTTTTATGCAAACATTTTTTGGTTCTGTAAAAAAGTCGAAGGCTTCAAAGCCGCCCTCTCTACCCACACCCGATGATTTTACACCACCAAAAGGGGTGCGTAAATCGCGCAACAGCCAACAATTAATCCATACAATGCCTGCATGAATGTTTTGTGCCACACGGTGTGCCTTGGTTAAATCTTGTGTCCACACGGTTGAGGCAAGTCCGTATATAGTTGAGTTAGCCCACATCAACACTTCTTCCTCTTTATCAAAAGGCATAATAGTTACCACGGGGCCAAAAATTTCTTCCTGATTAGTACGGCAATTATACGGCAAGCCTTCAATAATAGTTGGTTCAATATAATAACCTTCGCTAAACTCTCCGGCTATGATGGCTCTTTTACCACCGCATAAAACAGTGCCGCCTTCTTGCTTGGCAAGTTCAACATAACTCAACACTTTTTCCATATGTGGTTGCGACACCACGGCACCAATTCTTGTTTTTTCTTCAAGCGGCGCACCTATCACTAATTTTTTAGTTTGCTCAACAAAATCTTTTTTAAATTTTTCGTAGATGCGTCTCTCTACAAAAATGCGAGAACCACACAAACAAATTTGTCCTTGGTTTGAGAAAGATGAATGTAATGTAGTAGCCATCATTTTATCATAATCGCAATCGGCAAAAATGATGTTCGGGTTTTTACCACCCAACTCTAAGGATAATTTTTTAAACATAGGTGCTGCAATGCTTGCAATGTGCGCACCTGTTTTTGTACCACCCGTAAATGAAATTAGCGGTACATTTTTGCTTGATACAATAGCGTTACCAACCTTGCCACCTAAACCATGCACAACATTTAAAACACCTTTTGGTAAGCCTGCTTCAACACATAGTTCAGATAATAAATAAGCGGTCATGGGTGTAACCTCGCTTGGTTTGGCAACTACGGTGCAACCTGCGGCAATGGCAGGAGCAATTTTCCAGGTAAATAAATACAAAGGCAAATTCCACGGCGATATACAACCCGCCACACCTACCGGCTGACGGAGCGTGTAATTTATAGCACTATCTTCCATGCTATGTGTAGGGGCAGCATAATGTAAAATGCCTGTACCGTAAAAATGAAAGTTAGCAGCAGCCCTTGGTATATCAACTGTTTTGGCAAGCTTCAACGGTTTACCATTATCAATGCTTTCGGCCAAAGCCAGCTTATCTAAATTCTTTTCAATAAGCGCTGCAATCTTTAATAAATATTTCGACCTTACATCTTTTGGTGTAATGCTCCATGCGGGGAATGCCACATTAGCTGCTGCAATAGCCAGTTCAACATCCTGCTCATCGCTATCAGGAATGTAAGAATAAACTTTACCACGAGATGGGTCAACGTTATCTAAATATTTTTTTGAAACGGGTTCTACTAATTCTCCGTTTATATAATTTTTTATATGCTGCATTTTCTTAAACTCTTTTATTGAATTAATCGGCAGAAGGAACTTTAATAGTAAGTGTATATTTTTTTGGCGGCAAGCACGATGTGTTGTTACAAGCCATACACTCTACATTACCCATAATGGTAAAAGCTTTTTTATTGCTGCGTTTTATTTTTTGTTTAAAAATAGTTTCGTTGCTAAACATTAAAACATCGGTAGCAAAAACATCCGAGTAAGCTTTTTCGGGGGTTGGCTCTACTACGCTTTCAATCAAATCAAAATCGGGCGTTCTTTCAAACTTAAAAATAGTTGGTATAGGGCCGTCGCCACTTTGTGTTTGCGAGTATATATGCCACTCAATAGCAATGTTAGCTTTTAAAATAAGCTCGCCATTATTCTCATCAATAGGATTATATGTACACTCCCACTTAACAGGTTGTTGCGCTACTAGTTGACCAAAAAAAATAAAAGAAAGTAAGAGTGCAATAAAATATTTTTGCCTCATGGCTAAAACTTAACTTTGGTAACGCGATTAATCGGAATTACAATGCCTTGTTTTAAAATAACACGTTTATCGGTTAAGCCCCACACCGTAGTATCAACTACTTTAGGCGAAGTATCATCTTCAAAATAAATTTTAATTTTTGAGTGCTCTAAGTTTCCTAAAGACAAACATCGTTGTAAATCAGCCGCACGTTGTTTAATTTCTTCTTTATCGGTTAGCACGTCAATGTCCGGAAAATGTAATCCGGCAACGGCTTCCTTATCAATTACCTGATGTTTAGTTTGTGTACTCATAAAACTCTCTTTTTTGTAGTCTCATAAAATTAATGCTTTTTTCTGAAAACAAACATTAAAAATTATGAATCTGATTATTAATTATTTTAAATAATTCGTTAGGTCGCTGCGTGCCAATACGATAGGTAAATCCGTCCTTGTCTTTTAATTCAATAAAATGGTTGCCCGAGGTGTAAAACTTAACAATTTCTTTAATAAAAAGGTTGTAAACCGGTCGGCGGAAACTGTTTTTCTTATACCGCAATTTTTTAACTGTATGTATATTACTGAAATCAATTTTTACTTTACGCGAGCCCAAAAAACCATCCAGTATAAGATAGTTTGGATAAACTGTGGTGTGAATGTGTAGCACATACATTAACAAAACCGATAGTAGCAGAATAAAAACCCCTAAAATAAAAAATATGTGCCCCGATGCCGGTATCTCTTCTACCGGGTACGACCCAATGTAAATGCCCGATACATTAACAGGCTTAGGGTTTTCGCTCCAATAATAACCCACAAAACAAAGTAATGCCAATACAGTTCGTATTAAAGTAGATACGCGGTTGTAACCTAAGTACTGCTTTTCTTGATATAAAGGAGTTTGTTTTAGCATGCTACAAATTATCCTGCCAAAGTTTTTGTTTCGGAATTTTTAAGGTGCTTAGTGCCGGCGATTTTAAATTTAAAGTAAGTAAATATTGCTTGGTTGGCCCAAACGGAACCCAGGTTATACGAGCTTCCCAACAATGCAAATCTCGGTAAATAGTAAACTGGGTGTAGCTTGCGGTTTTAAATTTAAAATCGTACCCGGTTCTTATATCAAATTTCCACATAGGGGTTGGTTTAAGACTAAACGTAGCGCCTAAATTTTGACTGGATGTAATTTGAGGGGTTGCTTTTGGTACACTTTGATCTAGCGTTTGAATGGTGTTAAGACTATAGGTTTTTGCAAATTGCAAATTGTAATTAAGCCCAATGCTAAAAGGTTGTTTGCTGTTTTGCAAGCCTTTTATTTGGGCATTAGTAAGGTTTCCGTTTACTGATAGGTTACAGTTTGTAAAGCGGGCTAATTTATGCTCCGGGCTATCGTACTCAAACTTGGCGCTGCGCCCACCAACAGAATCAACTGCATAAGGGTCGAAAGCAGATGTAACATTTACACCCACCACATTTTTAAAAAACGAAGTACGAGCTGATAGGTTTATAACACTTAATTTATTTTGTTTAGCAGCTATATCATAACTGCCACCAAGGCTAAGCATTTGCAATAAAGCAACTTTTCGGTAAGTTATGCTGGTGTCGGTTTTTTGCCTAACCTTGGCATCAAGCGTGTTATTTATATTAAAGGTTATAGCACCGCTTTGGGGACCTGCAGGACCACCAAATAATCCATTACCAAAACGAGCGTAATAATTTGTTTTTGTTTTGTTATTGTCATTTAGTGGTCTGTAAAAGTTTAGATTGCTATTTTGCATATCAGGGTGATAAACAAAGCCAACTGTTGGAATTATTTGATGCCTTATTTGCTTAAGTATTTTCGATTTAAAAACATAATCTCCATAAACTTTAGTGGTAAGATTTACCTGATAACTTTGGTCAAAAGCAACATCGGGTTTTCTGCGTATAAATGTTCTTAGGGTGTCATGAATATAAGATTGCTCCGTAGTTTGAAAATTAGTGTATTGGTGAAATGAAGCCTGCGGACTAAGCGTAAAAAATTTTAGCAGACTAATGTTGGTTCCAATGGGTACAGTTTGCTGTAAGCCGTACTGAATAGCGCCTAATGCAGATTTTTTAAACAAAAGGCTATCTGCCGTATTTATAGTTGCTTTGCTTTGCAAGGTGTAATCAATATATAATTTATCTAACCAGGTTTGAGAAGTGTGGGCTTGGTCTTTAAACGGATACATGCGGTTAACTGCATAAGTTAACTGCGGCGCATCAATTTGCACATTATGTGATATGGAGTTTTGATTGCTGCTTGAGTTAATAGTTAATGTAGAGGTTCTAAACATTTTTGTAAAAGCAATGTTTGATTGTAAGGTGCTGTTTAAATAATTAGTTGCTGTTTGATTATTGTATTTACCAAAACCCGAAGTACCCGCATTTACCGATGCACTAAAACGAATGGTAGGGTCATATTTATTGTCTTGCTGATGACTCCATGTAACACGCACATTATATGCTTTAGTTAATGCATTACCATCTCTTATAGCTCCAAATTTTGGTTTATCTTCTAATATCCCCGAGGTGTTTTGAGTTACAACCAAATTAAAACTACCACTGTATTTGTAATTTGTTTTGTATATCAATAAGGCTGCGTTTGCGTTACTATTGCCAATAGCCCACGAGCCATTGCCATATATGCTGCCATATAAATTAATGTGCAACTTATTACTTACCGGAATAAAATAACCGACGTTCGACAGGTAAAAACCCTGTGTTGCCGAGTACCCGTAACTAGGCATTAGTATTCCCATTTTTGATTTCTCTTTTTTTACATTCGGAAAAAAACCAAAGGGTAAGCCTAATGGAGTTGGAATATTGGAAACTTCTAAAAACACCGACCCGGTAACAATTTTATCATCCGGAATTATTTTTGCTTTGCTTGCCCTAAAATATATCATAGCATCCTCAAACTCGCAGGGAATACATTTCATCCGCTTAATGTACATTACATTGTTGGTGTCTTTTTTCACCGACTCGCCATAAATAACCATATCGTTTTGCTTGGTTAAAATGCCAAATATTTTGCCCTTTTTGGTTTTAAAATTGTAAATAATTTTTTCGCATTTCATTTCGTCTTTTCCCTGCTTAAATTGCGGGCTTCCTTGTATTTTTCCGCTACTATCAGGCATCCCAACGGCTGTCATTTGGTTTTTGTTGTTGTCAATTTCAATGTAGGCAGCCTTCAAATCAAAATCTTCGTAATGCACGGTAGCGTTTCCATACAAATAGGCTTTTTTGGTTTCGGCTTCCACCTTAATCGAATCGTCGGCCGTATAATCAACTTTAGTTTCTATGCTGTTTTCATCGCCCCCGGCATCCAGTGTGTCAATGCTTTTTCTGGTTGTATCGGCCGCAGGTTTTGTAGTATCTGGTTTTTGAAGCCAAATGGTGCTTTTAACATTCGCATTAAAACACAGCAAAGCATGCGCTTTTACGCTGTTTATTAACACAACACAATTAAAAACTATTAGTATAAAGGCTCGTTTGCTCAAAATCTAAAAATACATTTGTAAAAACAGCGCATAAAGCTACAAAAATAGCGTTAAGCAGATGATGTTCACTTATAACTACATAAAGCCGGTTAAGGTTTCGCTTTTTGCGTTCATCACCCTGTTTTTATTCAGTGAAGCCCACATACCAAAAACCAAGCCAAAAGGTGTTAAAACTATTGTTATTGATGCCGGACATGGTGGAAAAGACCCGGGGTGTAATGGCGATGTGTTTAATGAAAAGACCGTAGCCCTTGGTATAGCAATAAAGTTGGGCGAATTGATAGAAAAAAATTTACCCGATGTAAAAGTAATTTACACCCGCAAAACAGATGAATTTGTGGAGTTAGAGGAGCGTGCGCAGATAGCCAATCGTAATAATGCCGATTTATTTATATCTATCCATTGTAACGCAGCATCAAACTATGCGGTTTTTAAGGATAAAAACGGCAAAGTGCATTACAAAACCTATAAAGATAAAAAAGGCAAAATTCATAAAGTAGAGGTGCACAACCCAAAACCCTTTGGTAGTGCTACTTATGTAATGGGTATATCAAACGAAAAAGGCAAATTAAACACCGCAAAGCGAGAAAACGCCTCCATGCTTTTAGAGGATAATTACCAAAAAACCTATAATGGTTTCGACCCCCAAAGCGATGAGGCTTATATCGTTATGAGTTTATGGACAGGGGCTTTCGTAGGGCAAAGCGCTGATATAGCCTCTAAAATACAAGCAGAATACACCAAAAAAGCCGGAAGGGTTGATAAAGGGGTGCAACGCCAAAGTATTTGGGTGTTGTGGCGTACGGCTATGCCAAGTATTTTAACCGAGGTGGGTTTTTTAACCAACCCCGAGGAGGAGAAATTTTTAGGCTCAGAAAAAGGACAAAAATATATGGCTTCGGCTTTATTTAGGGCTGTTAGAAGTTATAAAGATGAAAACGAAGGTGTAGCCAAAAAATATGATGATGAGCTTGAAAAAGAAGAGCCATTGGTAAACGAAAACTTATCTAAAGGCAACGCTATTGATACCAGTAATGAAGATGAAAAAGATTCTACCCAAGTTGCCAACGCCGCTAACGAAGAAATTTACAACGGTTTTTTAAAAGAAGCCGATGATAATTATAAACTTAAAAAATACGAAGACGCGCTTGTAAAATACGAAAAATGCAGTGAGCTAAAACCCGAAGAACGCTATCCTTTAGCCAGGGTAGAAGAATGTAAAAAGAAAATTGCCGAACAAAAAACAAGCCTGAGTGCAGAGGAGCAGCAGAAAAAAGAACTAAAAACTAAATACAATGCCTTTATTGCCAGTGGCGATAAACTAATGACTCAAAAAAACTGGAAAGCTGCCGCAGTTCAGTATCAGCAGGCTTCAGAGCTTTTGCCGGATGAAACCTATCCGAAAGAAAAAATAAAAGAAAGTGATAAAAATATTGAAGCAGATAAAAAATTGGCAGAGGAGAAAGCAAAAATAAAAGCCGAAAAAAATAAAGCAGATTCGTTATTAAAAATACAAAAACAAGCAGCAGATACAGTACCGCCTAAAGCAAAAGACATTGTAAATAATTACAAAGACAAAACGCCTAAAAAAGATACCGTACAAAAAGTAAAAACCAATAACCCGCCCGAGGGCAAATCCGGCATTGTATTTAGGGTGCAATTTGCGATGAGCGAAACCGAGCCCGATATAAAATCTGATAAATACAAAAACGCTGATGATATTTGGTACTACAAAGCGGGCAACGTATATAAAATTACATCGGGTAGTTTTTCAACCGCCGATGAAGTAGTAAAACATCAAGAAAAAATACGCGCCGCAGGGTATAAAGATGCTTTTGTAGTGGCGTTTAAAAACAACCAACGCATAGATTTTAAAGAAGCCGTTAAACAAATTTCAAATAAATAAACATGGAAGAAAACATAGAAATACAACAACCCGAGGAAGAAAAAAAGAAACGTGGCGGTCTTTTGCCTTGGTTATTATTGCTGATATCGCTTGTTGGAAACAGCATTTTAGTTTTTATGGTTAATGAGCAAAAACAAATTGTTGTTCAGAAAGAAGAAATTATAAAAACAGTTTTTGTTGAGAAGGATAATGTAAAATCCGATTTATTAACCCTTAAAAACGAATACGAAAACCTGCATACAAATAACAAAAAACTGCAGGCAGATATTGATGAGAAAAAAGCGCAGATAGAAGAGCTAATAAAACAAGCCGAAAAAAATAAAGGCAACACCTACATTATAGCTAAACTTAAAAAAGAAACAGAAACGCTTCGTTTAATTATGCAGGGTTATGTACACACTATCGATTCGCTTAACACGCTAAACAAAAGGTTAATTGTCGAAAAAAATGATGTGATTAAAAAACTGGACGAAGAAAAAAATAAATCTACCCAGTTAAATAAAGAAAAAGAATCGCTGCAAGGCACTATTGATAAAGCTTCTTTATTGTCTTGTTATTCTATCACAGCACAAGGCATCGATATAAAAAAGGGGGGTAAAAAACGCGGTATTACCACTAAGGCTAAACGTGTTGATGCTATAAAAGTTAGCTACTCCTTAGGCGAAAATAAAATTTCTAAATCGGGTACTAGAGAAGTTTTTGTGCGTATAATAACACCCGATGGAAAGGAGCTTGCTAAAAGCTACGATGATAATTACAAATTTAAATTTGATGGTTCAACAGGCTATTATGCGGGTAAAACCAGTATAGATTATGCCAATAAAGAAATTGGCGTAACAACCCTTTGCGAGGGCGACGGGCCATTTATACCCGGCAAATATATTATTGAAATTAGCTGCGATGGGGTTATAGTGGGGCAAAGCAGTATAACACTTAATTAATTTTTTAAGCTGTAGAATTATTACCCCTTTTTATTGTTGCCTTTAAATTACGAAAAATGACTTTCGTCATAATTTCTAAATCCATTTTCTGCTAAAAAGGCGTTAAATAATTGTAATTCATGTTATTTAGTCGGGCTGTTTGTTAAATAGCAGCCAAAAATTCCTGTATCTTCATTTGGACTTTTTATTGATATACCTAATCAAAAAAATAAACAATATGAACTTTAATAATTTTACCATAAAATCACAAGAGGCCATTCAGCAAGCTGTTACCATAGCTACTATGAATGGTCAACAAGCTGTAGAAAACGGACACATTTTAAAAGCCATTTTACAGGTTGATGATAGTGTTACGCCCTTCATTTTAAAAAAATTAGGCATTAATGAGCAAGTATTTTCAAAAACGTTAGATAGCATTGTAAACTCGTATCCTAAAGTAAGCGGTGGACAGCCTTATCTTTCTAATTCAGCTAACCAAACGGTGGCAAAAGCAAATTCATACTTGCAGGAATTTAAAGATGAATTTGTTTCTATAGAGCATTTATTGTTAGGTGTTTTAGCAAGCGGAGATAGCGTTTCTAAAATGATGAAAGATTTGGGCGTTACCGAAAAAGATTTAAAATCAGTAATTATAGAACTTCGTAAAGGAGAACGCGTAACCAGTCAAAGTCAGGAAGAAACTTATAACTCATTAAATAAATACGCCATCAACTTAAACGAGCAGGCACGCAAAGGCAAGCTCGACCCGGTTATTGGCAGAGACGAAGAAATTCGCCGTGTATTACAAATCTTATCTCGTCGTACAAAAAACAATCCTATTTTAGTTGGTGAACCAGGCGTTGGTAAAACTGCCATTGCAGAAGGTTTAGCACATCGTATAAATGACGGTGATGTACCTGAAAATTTAAAAAGCAAACAAATTTTTTCTTTAGATATGGGCTCGCTTATTGCAGGTGCTAAATTTAAAGGTGAGTTTGAAGAGCGTTTAAAAGCCGTAGTAAAAGAAGTTATTTCTGCCAACGGCGATATTATTTTATTTATTGATGAAATACACACCTTAATTGGTGCAGGTGCTAGTGGTGAGGGCGCTATGGATGCTGCCAACATTTTAAAACCTGCTTTAGCTCGTGGCGAATTACGTGCTATTGGTGCAACAACGTTGAACGAGTATCAAAAATATATTGAAAAGGATAAAGCTTTAGAGCGTCGTTTTCAAAAAGTGTTGGTAGATGAGCCTTCGGCAGAAGATGCTATTTCTATCTTACGCGGTATAAAAGAAAAATACGAAGCGCATCATAAAGTGCGTATAAAAGATGAAGCCATTATTGCAGCGGTTGAATTATCTCAACGCTATATCTCTGATCGTTTTTTACCTGATAAAGCCATTGATTTAATTGATGAAGCTGCTTCTAAATTACGCATGCAAATAAATTCTAAACCAATTGAATTAGATGCTGCCGATAGAAAAATTATGCAGTTAGAAATTGAGCGTGAGGCTATGAAACGTGAGGGTGAAAACAAAAAGGTAGAAGAGCTTAACCGTGAGTTAGCTGATTTAAATGATGAACGTAATGGATTAACAGCACGTTGGCAAGGCGAAAAAGATTTAATTGAAACCGTACAAAAATTAAAATTAGACATTGAGCAGTTTAAGCAAGAGGCCAACACCGCCGAAAAAAATGGCGATTATGGTAAAGTGGCTGAAATACGTTATGGTAAAATAAAAGATGCCGAAGCAAAATTGGTTGAGTACGAACAAAAACTGGCAACTGAAAAAGCTAGTGGTAGTCAGCTTGTAAAAGAAGAAGTAGATAGCGAAGACATTGCGGGTGTTATTAGTGCTTGGACAGGAGTGCCTGTAACTAAAATGTTGCAAAGCGATAAAGAAAAACTATTACACTTAGAAGCTGAATTGCACAAACGTGTTATAGGACAGGATGAAGCCATTGAAAGCATTGCTGATGCGGTTCGTCGTAGTCGCGCTGGTTTGCAAGATGCTAAACGCCCTATAGGTTCATTTATTTTCTTAGGAACAACCGGTGTTGGTAAAACAGAATTAGCAAAAGCTTTGGCCGAAGTTTTATTTAATAACGAAAATGCCATGACTCGTATAGATATGAGCGAGTATCAGGAACGTCATAGTGTGAGCCGTTTAATTGGTGCCCCTCCTGGATACGTGGGTTACGAAGAAGGTGGGCAATTAACCGAAGCTGTTAGAAGAAAACCATATAGCGTAGTGTTGTTAGATGAGATAGAAAAAGCACACCCTGATACGTTTAATATTTTATTGCAGGTGCTGGATGATGGTCGTTTGACTGATAATAAAGGTCGTATGGTTAATTTTAAAAATACCATTATTATAATGACCTCTAACATTGGTTCTCATTTAATACAGGAGAATTTTGAGAAGATAACCGATGCAAACCG
>DATHOW010000301.1:0-9437 GCA_035484495.1 Bacteroidia bacterium
CTGCGGTTCCTGTAGTGGCACCAGCGGTGCCACCACCACCAACAGTATAAGTATAAACTTGACCATTACTAACAGTAATAACGCTCATTGCTGACGCACCACCACCACCACCACCAGCAGCTTGGTCGCTCGAGTTTGATATACAGCCACCGCTACCGCCGCCACCGCCGAAACAATAGACTGTCATAGTAGTTACACCAGCAGGTATGGTAAAATTTCCTGCTGTATTAGTTGACCCACTTGTCGTATAAGTTGTACAAGTTTGTGCCTCAGCATTTCTGCTAAAAGCAATGAGTATAAAAAATAAAAAAAGGTATATCTGTTTCTTTATCCGAAATCGCTTTTTAAATTCTTCTTTTTTGAGGTTTATAACTATTTTTTTCATGAGGTTTTTTATCAACTACTATTATAATTTGCGTCATTTTGTTGCCTAACAAAAATATTTTTAAGTCCGACAAAAAATTAACAAACTGCATCTAACTTTTAGATTTAATTAATAGAAATTGATAGAGCTAAGTTACATAATTTTTTGCAAAAAATTAACAATAAATTTAACCGCACCCTCTTTTTTCGATTAAAATGCCTTTTTTACCGACATTTGACTTAACCCTCTACAGATTTATATAATCTAGACTGGTTTTTTAACTGGTCTACTGTACAGCTTCTTTCAATAATTTTTTAATAGCTCTTTCATCAATTTCTTCGGGTTTATAAAAAATTTTATAGAAAATTTGTTTGTTGCTGCCATGCGTTAAATAAGCATCAACATCGTTTAATCGGTTGCCATACCAAAAACCCAACAGCACGCCCTCTTTAATTCCACCTCTTGGAATTGTAGCCGGCCAAACAATGCAAATGCCTTTTTTGCCGTAAAAGAATGGTACGTTGTACGATATTTTTTCTCTGTAGTTTTCGGGCAAAGTCTCTTTTATTATTTGCCTAAGCACATCTACAATTATGCGCTCGTTTTCATTAATTACATCAAATAACTCTACCAGCGACTTTATTTTTATAGAAGATTTATCAGGCATTTATTTGTCACTAAATTCTTTCATTTGCTCTCGCAAATACGCTTTGCTGCCTTTAAAATATTTTGTGCCAAACATTCCAATCGATTCAAGAATTGGTTTTACATCCAAACCCATTTTAGTAAGTGCATATTTTTTTCGTTTGGCTGTGCCCGAAAACGTAATTAAACCATCTTCGGTAAGTTTTACTAATCTATCACTAAGTATGTTGGTTGATATGCCTTCCTGTGATTCTAAAAACTCATTATAGGTGCTTTTGCCAAAAAGCAACATATCTCGTATAATTAGCAACGACCACTTGTCGCCAACCAAATCTAAACTACAAGAAAGGGGGCAACCAGACCGTTTTCCTATATGTTTTTTATCTGCCTTAACCATTTGTTTGCAAAGTTACATAAAGATAATATAATAAACTTGCGAAATGCAAGTTTATGCATTACGTTTGTCGAATAATATTTTAATTCAACAATAATTTAAACTCAAATAAAATGGAAATTCAAAAACAAACTTTAGTAAAATCAGTTCTTGATTCGTGGAATGCAAGAATAAAAGAAGCAAACAACATACTTGACAATCTTACAGATGAACAACTACAAAAAGAAATTGCACCCGGTAAAAACAGAGGGACTTATTTGTTAGGGCATCTTACGGCGGTAAATGATAAAATGTTGCCTCTACTTAATTTTGGGCCACAACAATTTTCGAACTTAGATGATACTTTTTTAAGCAAACCCGATAAAGCTGTTGCCGAAATGCCTACTGCAAAAGAATTGAGAGCTTATTGGAAAAGTTCCAACGAAAAACTATCCAAACACTTTGATGCTTTAAAACCAGATGAGTGGTTCGAAAAACACAGCGCGGTATCTGCCGAAGATTTTGCAAAAGAGCCTCATAGAAACAGGTTAAATATTGTACTTGGTCGTACCAGTCATTTGTCTTATCACTTGGGTCAATTAGCTCTTTTAAAAACTAAATAAATGAACATACTTATAACCGGAGCAAGTGATGGAATAGGTTTAGCATTAGCCAAAAAACTTTCAGCCAATACTAACCAAATAACATTAGTAGCCCGCAGCAAAGAAAAATTAGATAAAGCTTTGGGCTCTTTACAAGGAAATGGACATAAAATTATTGTAGCCGACCTTGGTAAGCGCGAAGATGTAGATGCATTAAAAGCAAAAATAGAAATTGAAAAGTACGATGTGTTTATAAACAACGCAGGTGTGGGCATGTATGGCAGGTTTACCGAAATGCCTTTGCATGAGCAGGTAAAAATGATGAACTTAAATACAACGGCGTTAACTGTGTTGTCGTATTTTTATTTAAGTCAGGCAAAAAAAGGAGATGCTTTGGTAAACGTAGCCTCTACACTTGGTACTACTTCGTACCCAGGTGCAGCGGTTTATGCCGCAACTAAAGCTTTTGTAACAAGCCTTAGCGAATCGCTTTGGTGGGAGTATAAAAACAAAGGTGTGTATGTGTTAGGTTTTTGTCCGGGTGCAACTTATACTAATTTTCATGAAGTATCGGGCGGCAGTAAAGACAGTTTTCCAAAATTCACTATGCAAACTGCCGAACAAGTAGCTAATGAATTGATAAGCGCTTTAGAAAAAAGAAAAAAACCAAAAGTTTTTTCGGGTGCTATAAATCGTTTTATGGTAACTATTCAAAAACTAATGAGCAGAAAAATGGTAGTGAGTATGATGGCAAGTTTTGGCCCATTAAAGGGGCAGTAAATAATTTATTTTACCTTTAATAAAATTTCTATTACAGATGAAACAACTTTTTTTAAAAAACAAAACCTTACTAATTGCGCTTTCGCTTATACTATCTGTTACCTGTTACGGACAGAAAAAAAGAGAGAGCCCTGCTGATAGTTCAACGGGTAAAATAGGCAAAGCTACTATTACTTTTAATTACAGCAGCCCATCGGTTAAGGGTAGAAAAATTTGGGGTGGGTTGGTGCCCTACAATAAAGTGTGGAGGGCCGGTGCTAACGAAGCCACTACTTTTACCACCGACCAAACCATACACATTGAAGGTCAGCTTTTGCCTGCGGGCAAATATGGTTTCTTTTTAATTCCCGGTGAAACAAAATGGGTTGTAATTTTTAATCGTGTGTTTGACCAATGGGGTGCTTATGATTATGATAAGGACGCCGATATTTTACGTGTTGAGGTAAAACCTAAAACGTTACCTGTTTTAAACGAGCGCCTGGTTTATAAAATAAACAGCGATGGTTTTTCACTAATATGGGAAAACTTAGAAGTGCCTGTATTAGTAAAATAGCCCCGCCACACTATGAACATGTAAGTAATTAAAAAAACAAACCCCAGTTTAAAGACGCTGCATTTTGTTTTTTATTTTCAATAATGTACTTTGATTTACCTGCTAAAACGCTGTTTATTTTTTGTTTGTACTTAATAATAGTTGAGCTGCTTTTAGAAGCTTCTGCAAATTTAGTTACGCATTTTGGGCACAGCGTAAGGCTTATAGCGTTCTCTAAACTAACGTAAAGCACGTTATCATAATCTATCTCTCTCCAACTATGTGGCTCAAAACAATCTGAACAAACATTAAATGTTTTCATAACCCATTTTTTAAAGATTAAACTTTTTTACTTCCGTTTGCCTATAACTAATTTACAAATTAATTTTTGCTTGTGCTTTTTTGCGTGTTATTTTTTAATCACATTCTATTAACACAAATATAATTTTGCCACTACAATGTGTTGTTACATAGTTTTTAAAAAGGCTTACACAATTTACACTTGTGCATTATAACGTCAATACAAAATAGTTATTGTAGGCGCTAAATAGAAATTCCTGCTTTCCTAAATAAAAAACTCATAATCCATGCGGGGCCAATTAAAAGAAACTGTACGTCTTTTAAGAACGATGGTTTTTTACCCTCTATGTCGTGTCCATAAAATTGGGCTATCCATGCTAAAATAAAAATTATGGTCGCTATTATAAATAAATGTCCCACACTTTGTTCTATTGTATAACACAACATAATACATAAAGCAGCAAATAAAATCATTCCAACAGCGATGGATATCGAAAGAAGAAAATAATAGATGGCGACTAAAATTAAAACTACATGGGCTATGGTAATTTCAACTTCAAAAACACACGTTAGTTTTATGTTATATAATAAACCAACTATCGAAAAAAAGATAAGCGGCACACAAACAAAATGTATGGTTTTGTTTTTAGGGTTTTGATGGCTTTCGCCATATTCGCTTAACAAGTGGTTTATTGATTTCATTTTACCAAGCTTTGTAACTTATAATCTAAGATACAATTTAAAATAAAATTAACCGAAGTTATTTGTTGTTAAATGGCAGACGAATTATAGGATGTTGTTGTGCCCAGTAATTTCAACATACGTACATGCAATATAACTGCTTTAAAAAAAGTAGGTGTTACATTGTATTGTAATCCAAACTCCTTGGCTGTTTTTTCTACAATGGGCGCAATTTTATGATAATGCACATGACAAATATTAGGAAACAAATGATGCTCTATCTGATAATTAAGTCCACCAATATACCAACTAAGCAAATGATTGTTTTTAGAAAAATTAGATGTGGTTACCAACTCGTGTATGGCCCATTGGTTTTCAATAACACCTTCTTTTGGCAAGGGTTGGTCAATGCCCTCAACAATATGTGCCACCTGAAAAACTACACTCATAATAGCGCCGGCTATAAAATTAACCAACAAAAACCCTATTAAAATAACCCACCAACTATACGATGTAAATAACAAAGGCAAGCCTAAAAAAATAAATAAGTAGGCAATTTTTTGCAATATCATTTTTATTATTTCGCTACGTGGCTCTAATTGTTGTTGGTCTGTAATGCCTTCTTTATTGTATTCAAATAGCTGTTTAAAATCAACCGCTATTTTATTAAGTGTCATCAGCATATAAAAACCAAATGCATAAATGTGCTGAAATCGGTGTATTTTTTTTAATGGTTTATGAAAAGAAAGTCTTATGATGGCTTTGTTATTAATGTCTTCATCGTAACCACTAATGTTAGTAAAGGTGTGGTGTTTAATATTGTGCTGTACTTTCCAAGTAAATAAACTTCCCCCAATTAAATAAATGGTACTACTCATAAGTGTATTAAGCCATTTTTTTTGAGAGAAAGAACCATGTGCTGCATCATGCATAACCGACATACCAACACCCGCCATGCCTATACCCATAAGCACCCAAAGTAAAAAAAGCATCCAGCCCGACACAGATATAGCTAACATAAGTATAAAAGGCACAAAATACAGCGCAAGCATTACTACTGATTTTATTGCCATATTTAAATTGCCTTTTGTAGATAGGTTTTTTTCTTTAAAGAAATCGTTTACGTTTTTTTTCAAAGTTGTAGCAAATTGCCTTTTATCATCACTCACAAATCTTACTGCCTTCATTAAATATAAATGCGTTTAATCTCCGCAAATGGGAGATTTGTTAATCCTGAAAAATTTGATTAAAAAAGAAGAGTGATTAAAAACGACACAGGATATATGATTTCCTCCGTTCTTCAACGCTAAAGATAGCAAAAACGGTTAGATAAACGAGTAAAACAGATGAAATAATGTTTAGTTTTTAAAGTAGCTAAGTTGTTTTAAACTACTTGTCTTTTATTTCTCTCAATATTTTTTTATCGATATAAAATGTTCCGAAAGGAATAAAAGAAGCTAACAACACTTGCCATGTAGTAACGGTAAATCTCCATTTTTGTGCAAAGCTTACAATAAACGTGCTAACTACAAAAAACAAAAACAAAACACCATGTATGGGGCCCAAAGTTTTTACCAGCATTGGGTTACTCAACCAGTATTTAAAAGGCACGGCTACAAATATTAAAACCAATAAAGACATCCCTTCTAAAAAAGCAATAATTCTTAGTCGACCTATTTGGGATTTTAATAATTCCATCTTTTTTTTGTGTGTTATATTGTTTCGTAAATTAATGACCGCTCTGTTATTTAAAACCCAACTGGCGCGCCATCGCAGTTTGCACTCCAAAGTTGTTTGGCTTTATTCCACCACAAGCTTTTTCCGGTTTCGGTGTTTACTAAATAAAAATCGGTGTTTTTTGTATCAAAAACTATTTGATACTTGCCAGTTTTACCTGCGCCTTGCGTCATAAAGTCTTTAGGCATTGGTGCCGGCGATGCGTTAGCTGTACTAATTGAATGTATAAAAAAACCAGCCGAAACAAACACTAAGCTTATTCCCATACATATTTGTAAAAAACTGTTTTTTGTGTTTGTTTTCGTTATTTCCATTTGTACTATTTTAGGTAAATATAAGCATTGTATTAGTAAAGAATATGGCTAAAATGGGTTTATAACCCTTATCAAATAAAAAACACTATAATTTATTCTTGCTTTTAAATTTATTAAAGTTAGCTTGCACGTAATTAAATCTTATTTAGTAACGGAGAAAGCCGAAAAGCCGTAGAACAAATGTGTAGGTAGTATTTAAAACTATCTATAAATGGATATATTAAAATCATTAAGTAATCAATCACAGTATTCGCAAAAAAAACTACAATGGATTATTGGAGCTTGGGTGCTGGCAAGTGCAGTAGAGGGGAAACCTAAAATATCTGATAAAGACGGCGATTTAGCAGAAGAAGACTACGATAAAGCATCTTTATACTCTCTTCTATATTCTCTTTATAGCTCAATGGGCGATGTTGAAAACGAGTTTGGAGTAAAATACGAGTTTACGTTTAATACATGGGGTTACTCATGGCCCGAAAAGTGGTCGCCTTCTGGTATTAAATCAGACGACCCACAGCGCTTTGGAAAAAATGCCTATACCGGACATTTTCACACTCAAATAATAAAGGATTTTATCGCTCAGAAAGACGGAAAAGTTCATTTGGTTGAAATGGGATGCGGTACCGGTGCCGGTGCACATCATATTTGCAAAAACGTGCTACCAAATTGCACGTACGAGGCAGTAGACATGCAAAAAACTGCCATTGAAACCTGCAGACGCAAATATGTTCCTGAGTTAAATGGACGTCTAGTGGCAACCCATGCTAATGCTACAAATTTAAGTGTAAAAGATAGTTCTGCTGATATTGTTGTTGTTAATGAAACTCACGTTACCGAAATGGTTGGTGTGGTTACCCCTGAAGATGAAAAGTTTTTTCAAACAGCTTATCGAATCTTAAAACCAGGTGGGTATTTGGTTTGGGCAAATGCAATTCCTACCGGTACTTGGGAGGCTTCTTTTGATTATCTTAAGTCGATTGGAATGAAGCTTCTTGAAGTTGAAGATGTTACTGATTTAGCTATTCAGGCAAGAGATGAAGATGCGCCACGCGCAGATAAGTATGTTGAAGATTGCTTGAACCGATTTAGTGGATTTAAAATTCCGGTGCTTGGTGCACGAAGAAGACAACAAGCCAAAGAAGGGCTTAGGAATTTCTTTCGTAGTCCGGGAACCCGACTTTATGAAAACATGAAAGACCGCTCTGACACGTATAAAGTTGTGTTAATGCAAAAAGTGTAATTTTTATATTTTACTTTCTGTCTCATTATAAAAAACCCCAGCTATAAAGTTGGGGTTTTTTGTTTTTGCTACTAAATATATATCTCCTTAAAAAAATAGTTTATATGGGTATACTCATATTAAAACCATGAAGAGGCTATAATGAATTTTTGAAACTCTACCCATTTATAAAGGGTTTACATTTTTAGATGGGCTACAATAACTGTTTTAGTTACCAAGCGATAAGGCCACATAAAATTAAAATGACAGCATAGGTTTTATGTTGTCATTTTAATTTTTGTTATATTGCATTATTATATACTTACTATGAAAAAACTTTTACTTTTTTACTCAATTCTATTTTGCTTAAATGTAAAATCACAAACTATTATTACAATTGCTGGTAATGGAACATTTGGCTACAGTGGTGATGGCGGACAGGCTACTTTAGCAAAACTAGGAAAGCCTGGTGGCTTAGCTTTTGATGGGACAGGAAATATTTACTTTGCTGATGCAGAGAATCACTGTATTCGCAAGATTGATAACTCAGGTACAATAACAACTATCGCAGGAAACGGAACTAGCGGTTATAGCGGTGATGCAGGTCAAGCTACAAATGCACAGTTATATAATCCGTACGGAGTAGTTTTCGATGCGTATGGTAATTTGTTTATAGCTGATGGTTATAATAATCGTATTCGTAAAGTGAATTCTGTAGGCATTATAAGTACCATTGCCGGAAATGGAACAAGTGGGTATAATGGTGATGGAGGACAAGGTACATTGGCTGAATTGTCTACACCTAGTGGGTTAGCTATCGATGCGGGTGGAAATTTGGTAATTGCTAATACTAAAAGTGTTAGAATGTTAAACACTTCAGGTGTTATAACAACCATTGCTGGTAATGGTACAAGTGGCTTTAGTGGTGATGGGGGACAAGCTACTGTCGCACAATTATATGCAAATAGAGTAGCTATCGATGGGGCTGGTAATTTGTATATTGCTGATGGAGGAAATAATCGTTTGCGTATTGTAAATACAGCGGGGGTGATAACAACTATTGCTGGTAACGGAACTGGTGACTTTAGTGGAGACGGTGGCATGGCAACTAATGCAGAGATAAACCAACCCTTTGGAATTGCAATTGATTCGTATGGAAATGTATATTTTTCTGATGATGGCAACGATAGGATACGAAAGATAAATATAGCGGGCATGATAAGTACAGTTGTAGGGAATGGCACTTACGGTTATAGTGGTGATGGTGGTTTTGCTTTTGCATCAGAATTAGCAAATCCTTATAGCATATCTATTGATGCCGCTGATAATCTATATGTTGGCGACCAAGACAATGAGCGCATTAGAAAAGTTAACAATATACATTCAGCAGGAGTTAAAGAAATAATAATTAATAAAAACCAATTCATCATATACCCCAATCCTAGTCAAGGTAGTTTTGTGGTTGAGCCGAAAAATAACACAATACAAACTTTACAGTTATACGATATAAATGGAAAGCTTGTTCTAACTAAAATAATAAATGGCAAAACTGTTATAGATGCAAGCATTTTAAATGATGGTGTTTATAATTTAAACATCGTTAGTGCTGACGGCATTATAAATAAAAAGTTAGTTATTGTTAAGTAGAATTTAAAGTGTTTTGGGTTTTAAAATTAAAACGCTCTTTATTTGCTAAAGTTGAAAATTTTAATGAGCCAGAAGCCTTACTGGATGGGCTTTTAGCAAAACCTTTGACCGTATGTTTGACCGCAAACTAAAAACCCTTGACAATCCATCTGATTGTCAAGGGTTTACCTGTTTAGGGGGTTGTCCGACCAGGGCTCGAACCTGGACTCTGCTGAACCAAAATCAGCCGTGTTGCCAGTTACA
>DATHOW010000302.1:0-6124 GCA_035484495.1 Bacteroidia bacterium
ATTATAGCGGGCTGCGAAAATACTTTTTATTTTTTACTCTTTCTAAAAAAATATAATTAATTTTATTACTTTGCCCTTTAAATTTCCTCCCTATGATTAAAGCTTTAATAGTTGAAGACGAAAAGCAAAGCAGGCAACTGCTTAACACTATGGTTGACAAGTACTGTAGTTTGGTGGAGGTTGTAGCTACTGCTGCCAACGTTAAAGAGGCCTTAGAAGCGATACAAAAACATCAGCCAGAATTAGTTTTTTTAGACATTACTATGCCCGATGGAACAGGTTTTGACTTGCTTGAAAAAGTATCGCCCCTAAAATTTGACATAATTTTTACCACTGCTACTGATAAGTATGCCATTAAAGCCATTAAATATTCTGCTTTAGATTACCTTTTAAAGCCTATTGATATTGAAGAACTTAAGGCTTCGGTAAATAAACTGGTTCAAAAAAAATCGCAATTAACTACGGTAGAAAACGTAGCTCAACTATTACAAAACTTAAGGCAAAGCAACGATAACTACCAAAAAATAACCCTGCCAACCGGTACAGCTTACGAAATTGTTTTTATAAAAGACATTATACATTGCGAGGCCGAGGGCAGCTATACCACCTTTCATTTAGTGAATGGCAAAAAATTGCTGGTAACAGCCGGCTTGCTTCAGTACGAGGAGCTTTTACCATCAAAAGAGTTTATACGCATACATAGGCATCACCTCATAAATATTAACCACGTGGTACGCTATTTAAAGGTTGATGGGGGCATTGCTATAATGAGCGATGACACTAGGATAGAAGTATCTCGTCGTAAAAAAGATGAGTTTTTAGAAGCTCTTAAAGACATTTAAGTAAGCCGCTTATTTAAAAAACACTACCGTTTAAAAAGAAAACCCCGCCGTTTAAAAAGTTGGGCTTTATATACTATAATTAGGGTGTAATATTGTGTTACGTTCTTTATATGTTTTGTTTAGTTTTAGAAAACCCGGCGTTGTAGGGACGTGCGGGTTTTTTAATTTTCCGAAAATTACATTTGTACCACTCGTATTAAATTGTTAATTTCAGTCGGTATTTTAACATATGAGGAAACTGCTATTTTTTCTTTTTTTTAGTTCAATTACGTTAGGCGCTTTTTCGCAAGAGCATGGTTACTTGGAGTTTGCGGGGCGTTGCTTAAAAAACCGTGTGCCCATTAAGGGTGCCACAGTAGCCATTTATAAAGGCGGTACCAAGGTTACTGACTTAGTAACAGGCAAAAACGGTAAGTTTCAGTTTTTTTTAGATTTTGGGGTTGATTATAAAGTGACCTTTACTAATGTGGGTTGTGCCGATATGTATTTAATGATTTATTCATCTAAATGCCCGGCAGATAAGGCTATTTTCCCTATTTATGATGGCGACATTCCGTTTTTTGAGTATAATAACCCAACTATAAACTACCCGCTTTTTAAAAACCCGTTTACAAAAATTAATTACGATGGTAAAAAAACCTTTAGCGATGATGAGCCTTATGTAAAAGATTTTTTAGATAAATTATTGATAGACCCCGAAGAGATAAATAAGAAAAATGTGCAGCTTGCTATTGAAAAAGAAAAACTGGAAATGGAAGCTAAGCTAAAACGCGATGTTGAAGAAAAAGAAAGACAAGAGCAGTTAGCCGAAGCACAACGAAAAGCACAGGAAGAAGCCGACCGTATAAAAAAACTGGATGAAGAGCAAGCTCGCATTAATAAGAAAAACAGCGAAGCAAAAAACCAAGTTGCAAAACAAGAGCCTGAGCCCGAACAATCAATGGCTACCGAAGAGGTGCAGCTAACCATTGATAAAGAAAAACGTAGCATTAAAGAAAAACAAAATAAAGCTATACGCTCTACCTACGAAAGTGATTTACTTAAGATTGTGGCAACTAACGAACGAAAAGAGAAAGAAGGTCAGTTTACCAAAAATAAAGACAAGGCTATGGTAAGTGAGGTAATTGAAACACTTAAAAAAGATGCCGAAGTAAAAGCGCGTAGCGAGCAAATTGTTTTTGATTTTAAAATGCGTAACAAGCAGGTTGTTTTAAACCGTGGCATTAAAAATAAAGAAATGCTTACGCTTATCAGGCAAACCGCTTTTAACGAACGAGATGCCGCATTGGCCTCTATTAAAAAATTTCCGGAAGCAACTAGTTACAAACCTAAAGGGCTTGTAGGCATTAGTTCAGATGTTGATAAAGGCACATTTAAAACCACTTATACATACAACATTTCTAGCGGAACAGATAAAACCGTTTATCGTAGAGAAAGCTTTAACTGGGGCTTAAACTATTATTATAAAAACGATAAGGAAATTAGCGAACTAGATTATTTAAAAGAAATAGCACAATACAATATACAATAGTATGAGTAGAAAAATTTTAATAACCCTTGTATGTTTACTAAGCATTTTAGTAAACGCACAAACCACCAGCTTTATAAATTATAGCATGGATCAAGGTTTGGTTCAAAACCAAATACAAAGCATTACACAAGATAATGAGGGTAACCTTTTTGTGGGCACTATTGCTGGCTTATCTAAATACAATGGCACTCAATGGACTTCTTACACCAAAAATACTAACCTAGCTGAAGATTGGATTACCTGCTCGTTTAAAGATAAAGATGGTAACATTTGGTTTGGACATTGGGCAGGCGGCGTTACACGCTACAATGCTACTACACAACAATTAGAGAATATTAATTTAGAAGAGTACACCAAGCTAAAAACTATACGCAACATCACCCAAGATTTTACGGGTAAATTATGGATTGCAACCGAAGGTGCAGGTGTTTTTATTTTTGATGCTGAGAGTAAAAAAATGTTTGCCCTTTCAAAAAAAGATGGCTTATCAAGTAATATAGTTTACGATATATGTACTGATGAAAATAAAAATATGTGGATGGCTACCGATTCGGGCATTACGGTAGTTAACTTAAACAACTCAGTTGCAAACCCGGCATCTTACACACGTATAACAAATACTAATGGCTTGTTTAGTAAAAACATTACGGCTATTAAAGTTACATCAACCCATGTACTGGTTATAGGCTCGGCTGACCAAGGCATTGCTATGGTTCCATTACAAAATAATGTGGCCGATTGGAAATCGTATATTGTAAAAAATCAAATACTATTTAATGAAGTATCAGGTTTAAAATCAACCTTTATAAAAACCATTTACGAAGACAACAAGAAAAACATTTGGATAGGAACTATTGGTGGTGGTGTTTCGTTATTTATAAATGATAAAAAAGCATTTAACGCCCCTGAACTTAGAAACGGATTTTTTAAAACCTATAGTACTCGTCAGGGTTTAAATTATTTTAATGTTAATGCCATTTTTCAGGATAGAGAAAACAATGTTTGGATTGGAACTGATTTAGGTTTAAACCAATATCGCGGAGACTTTATGCAAACTTTTGACGAGGTAGATAATTTACCTAACAACATTGTTTGGAGTGTGTTTGCCGATAGCGACAATAACATTTGGATGGGCACCAATAATGGTTTGGCAAAAGTGTCTTTTAGTTATGAGCGCGATGGTAAAATTGAAAATCATGTACTTAGTCAATATACTGAGAAAGATGGATTGTCATCAAACGTTATTCTTTCTTCTTTTCAGGATAGTAAAGGCAATATGTGGTTTGGTACTGCTTTTAATGGCGTTAGCATGCTAGCCAAAGGAGCTACCAAGTTTAAATCATATACGGTAAAAGATGGGTTGGCAAATGAAATGGTTTACACCATTGCCGAAGATAAAACAGGGAATTTGTGGTTTGGTACAAAAGCAGGGGCTACCCGTTTTAACCCAACTACAAATGAGTTTAGAAATTTTACCGAAGCTGATGGATTAGGTGGAAATCACATTTATCGTATACACAAAGACAGCAAAGGTTTATTATGGATTGGTGCTTTGGGCGGAAACTTAAGTGTGTATGATGGCGCAAGTTTTAAAAAGTTTGGTGAAGAAGATGGCTTAAAACAAAAGTTTATACTTTGTATTAATGAAGATAAAGGTGGTAACCTGTGGTTTGGTTGCTATGGTGGAGGCTTGTTTAAATACAATGGGAAAACATTTACAAACTACACTAAAGAGCAAGGCTTAAAAACAGAATCACCGTTCTCAATTACCATTGATAAAAATGATAATATATGGATTGGCGATAACCGAGGCATTGAAAAGTTTGATGTAAAACAAAACAAGTTTTATCACTATGGAAAAAATGAAGGTTTTTTAGGTGTAGAGTGTAACCCTAATGCAGCTTGTACCGATAAAAATGGCAACCTTTGGTTTGGTACCATTATGGGTGCCGTGCGTTTCAACTTAAACGAAGAAACCCAAAACACCTTACCGCCGCTTACTAAAGTAACAGGCATAAAAATTCAGTTAGAAGATGCACCTTTTCCGGCTGATAATGTTTTTACCTATAAACAAAACAACATTACGTTTAAATTTATAGGCGTTAGTTTAACATCACCCGAAAAAATAAGATACGAATACACATTAGAGGGTTTTGACCACGGCTGGATACCGGCAAAATCCCTACAAGAGGCAGTTTATACAAACCTACCTGCCGGAGATTATACATTTAAAGTGCGCGCTTATAATAACAACGATATTTGCGGCGAGCCTGTTGCCTATGCCTTTAAAGTAAAGCCTCCGTTTTGGCAGACTGCTTTGTTTTATGTGTTAGTGGTTTGTGTGCTTGTGTTTGCCCTATTTGTTTTTGATAGAGTAAGAACCCGTAACCTAAAACTGGCTAATGCCTTATTAGAAGGTAAAGTACAAGAGCGTACTGAACAGCTTGCTATTAAAAATGCTGAGCTAGCCGAGAAAAATAAAAACATTACCGACTCTATACGTTATGCTAAGTACATACAAAATGCTATGTTGCCTAAACAAGAAATGTTGCAAAAACTTTTACGCAACTATTTTGTGTTATATAAACCTAAAGACATTGTTAGTGGAGATTTTTACTGGTTAAAACAACACGGTGATTTAGTTTATATAGCTGCTGTAGATTGTACAGGACATGGGGTACCGGGTGCATTTTTAAGTATAGAATCGAGTAATTTATTAAACAGAGCCTTTAGTGCTGACGAAACCAAATCGCCTGCCACTATTTTAAATAAGCTGGATAAATTGGTAGAACAAACTTTACATAATAAAGTAGATGATATTGAAATTAGAGATGGCATGGATATAGCCCTTTGTAAAATAGATTTTGCTGCTGGCACAATTGAATATGCAGGGGCATTTAATTCTATTTACTTAGTGCGCGACAATAAACTAATTGAATATGACCCTGACAACATTTATATTGGCAATAATGATGAAAATAGGCCATATACTACTAAAACATTTAAAATAGAAAAAGACGACGTGTTGTATATGTTTAGTGATGGTTTTGCTGATCAGTTTGGTGGCGATAAAGGAAAAAAATACAAGTACAGCCAAATGCAACAGTTATTGGTTAAAAACAATAACCGCCCAATGGACGTACAGAAACAATTACTGGAAGAAGATTTTGATCAGTGGCGGGGTAATTTAGAACAGGTAGATGATGTGATGATACTTGGTATAAAAATTAGTTAGCGCTGCCCCCTACTTTACAAACTACAGATAACAAAAAGGGCTTACACAATGTGTAAGCCCTTTTGATTTTATATAATGTACTAAAATTAAGCTTCAGCTTTTTTAGTAGTACGTTTACGTTCGTTTTCGTCTAACACAATTTTACGGATACGTAATGAAATTGGTGTAATCTCCACATACTCATCAGCTGCGATATACTCCATAGATTCTTCTAAAGAGAATTTAATAGCAGGCACGATACGCATTTTTTCATCAGTACCGGATGCACGCATGTTGGTTAATTTTTTCTCACCACAAACGTTTACAACTAAATCATCAGGACGGATATGTTCTCCGATAACCATACCAGGATAAACCTCTTCACCGGCAGCGATAAAGAATTTACCACGATCTTGTAATTTATCGATACTGTAAGCAACCGATGTACCTTTATCTTTAGAGATTAAAACCCCAGAGATACGTTGAGAGATAGGCCCTTTCCAAGGCTCGTAAGCTTTAAAGCGGTGAGCCATAATA
>DATHOW010000303.1:0-18559 GCA_035484495.1 Bacteroidia bacterium
CAAAATAGTGCGAAAACAATCTCCTTATTAATTATAATAAGTGACCTTGCTCCGCTTGATTGTAAATATAGAAGAACAAGAAGCTATTTTTGAAAAAACTAATAGTCGAAATAATTATGAAAGTAGAAGATATTATTTTAAATTTAAGAGAACAAATAAATAGTTTTAGAGCAACTGACTTATATAATTCTTCCAAACCTTTAAAATTTGATATAAACTCAATAGAAATTGCACTTAATTTGAGTGAATTAGGGATTAATAATAATAGAGCTATCGAAGCAAATGAAGAGAATTGGTTTAAAGGTGGGTATCTAATAGCTAATGATTTTTGTGGTGAGTGGGAGGACATTTCAGTTTTGTACAACAAACTTGTAGATGAAGTAAAAAAGAAAAAATATTTTCGTAAATAAAGTTTAACTCCTCCGTTTTGTTGTATTTGTAATCTTGTGCCATTAAATTAATTACTTTGTATTAAAGGGCGTATCTAGCCTGCGGCGTAGTGCTTAAATCACAGAAATCTTTTTGTAAATATTTAAAGTAACCTGTAACAGCTATCATAGCGGCATTATCGGTGCAATACTCAAATGGCGGTATAAAAATTTTATAATTTTTTTCGGTTTGTAAACCCAATAAACGTTTACGTAGTAAAGAGTTAGCGGATACCCCGCCTGCAATAGCAATGGTTTTTATATTATGCTGTTGTGCGGCATCTAACAATTTTTTAAATAAGCTATCAGCCAAACACGCTTGGTACGATGCGCATATATCCGCTAAATTTTCTTCAATAAAATTTGCATTGCGCTTTGTTTGCTCTTGTATAAAATATAAAAAAGCGGTCTTAATGCCACTAAAACTGTAATTAAGCTCAGCCATATTACTTATAGGGAATTTGTATTTTTTCGCATCACCTTGTTGCGCGTATTTGTCTATAAGTGGTCCGCCGGGGTAGGGCAGTCCTAAAATTTTTGCAGCCTTGTCAAAAGCCTCACCTACTGCGTCATCTTGAGTTTCACCCAATAATTCAAAATCTAAATAATCAGTAACTTTTACAATTTGTGTGTGCCCGCCACTAACCGTTAAACACAAAAAAGGAAATTCAGGAAACCCATTTTCACTTTCAATAAAATGCGCTAAAATATGCGCCTGCATGTGGTTAACTTCTATAAGCGGAACGTTTAATGCAAGTGATAATGATTTTGCAAACGAAGTTCCAACTAACAAAGAACCCATTAATCCGGGGCCGCGAGTAAAGGCAATAGCGTTAATTTGTGTTAAGCCAATATTTGCTTTTTTTAGCGCTGCGTCAACCACGGGCACTATGTTTTTTTGATGGTCGCGGCTGGCTAACTCAGGCACTACGCCTCCATATTTCTTATGTATATCTTGCGTTGCAACTACATTAGCTAACATAGTTTGGTTGCAACTAATAGCCGCCGAAGTGTCGTCGCAGCTCGATTCTATGCCAAGTATATATACGGGTTCTTGCAATTTATGATTAAATTTGAGTGCTTTGAAAACGCTTGGTAAAGTTAGCAGATTTATTTGGCGCAGTGTAAAAATTACATTGCTGGTACTGCTTATTTTGCTGGTTAGTGCGTTTTTTTTGCTCCAGTTACCAAAAGTACAAACCTATTTGGGTAAAGAAGCCTCATCTTATCTTTCAAAAAAGTTAAAAACAAAAATTGATATAAAAGCCATTAACATCGATTTTTTAAAAACCATCAATTTGGAAGGCATTTATGTAGAAGACCTTCATCACGATACACTTTTGTATGGAAACAAAATTGGTTGCAACATAAAATTCTTTAGTTTAAAAAATAAACAGCTAGAAATTGACTTGACCGAGTTAGACGGAATTACTTGCAAACTTATTTATTACAAAGGCGAGAAAAAATTAAACTTCCAATTTATAGCCGATTATTTTTCAAGTACAACTACCACAAAAAAAACTACCACATCTTCTGAGTTTAAATTTGGCTATGGTAATTTAAGTTTAAGTAACGTACGTTTTGTGTATAAAGATTATGAAAATGCATACAAACCTGCTTATGGAATAGACTATGAGGATATTGAAGTAAGTAATATTTATGGCAAATTTTCTAACATAAAAATTTCCGGCGATTCTATTAAGGTTAAAATAAATGATTTGTCTGCCAATGAAAAGTCAGGCTTACGGGTAAAACAATTAAATACAGATGCCACTATCAGTCCGCAAAATATAAAGGCAGATAATCTTTTATTAATTACGGCAAACAGTTATATACATGGCTACTACCAAATGCTTACCGACTCGTTTGATGATTACAGCAATTATATACATGCGGTAGATATGCGTGCCAATTTACTAGATAGCACCAATGTTGGTTTTTCTGATATAGCTTATTTTGCCGAAGAGTTAGAGGGTTTAAACCAAAAAGTATTTTTAAACGGATATATTAAAGGCAGCATTGATAATTTAAGCTCCGATAATTTATCTTTTTCGCTGTTTAATCGTACTTCGTTTAAAGGGCACGTAATTATAACTGATTTACCCGATTTAGATAAAACACTAATAAAAATAGATGCCAAAAATCTATCTACTTATTATTACGATTTAAAACAAATTCCAACTTATCCGTTTAAAGGAGGAGAGAAAATAACAATCCCAGAAAATATAAATAAACTAGGCGTAATTAATTTTAAAGGCAAAGCAGAGGGTTTTATAAATAATTTATTGGTAGATGGTACTATAAACACAGCTTTAGGTAAAGTTACTGCCTATGCTACTATGAATACACTGCCAGATAAAGAAATTGCTTATGGTGGAGACTTTAAAGCCGAAAAATTTAATATAGGAAGTTTTTTAGGCGCAAAAAATATAGGCGAAATTTCATTAAATGCAAAAATTAATGGGAAAGGAACCGAACTTGAAAAATTAGAGGAGGATATAGATGGTGTAGTTCAAGCAGTACAGTTTAATGGTTACACGTATCACAACATAATTGTAAATGGCGACGTTAAAAACAAACAGTTTAATGGAGACCTTAC
Organism: Bacteroidia bacterium; assembly: GCA_035484495.1. Classification (GTDB taxonomy): domain Bacteria; phylum Bacteroidota; class Bacteroidia; order B-17B0; family Aurantibacillaceae; genus PALSA-968. The sequence continues at coordinate 3,028 of DATHOW010000303.1, forward strand.
CGTTAAAGACACTAATGCTACGTTTGATTTTACAGGAAATATAAATTTTACAAAAAAAATACCGCAGGCACAATTTACGGCCGATATAAAAAAGCTTGATTTATTTAAATGCAATTTATATAAACAAGATACTACAGATGTGGTTTCAGGCAATTTAGCTCTTTCTATAAGTGGCAATACCATAGATGATGTAAACGGAACCTTGCATGCAGATAAAATTCAGTTTGTAAAATCTAACGGACTTATCACGCTTAAAAACACCGATGTTGTTCTTATACAAAATGAAATACAAAACAATCTGCAAATGATTTCGTCTGTTGCAGATGCAGAAGTAAGTGGTAAGTTTAAAATAAACACCTTGCAAAATAGTGTTGAAACTTTTTTGCACAACTACTTCCCCTTATTTTTTCCGGCAGAAAATAAAGGAAAAAAACAAAAAACAAATACAGATGAACTTGCCTTTAAAGTAAGGGTAAAAAGTATCGAGCCTATTTCAAGTTTCTTTAATATTCCGTTGCAAATTAGTGAAGGAAGTATGATACAGGGTACATTCAGTGCCCAAAACAACAAACTTACGGTTAGTGGTTTATCTGATAAAATTGAGTATAACAAAATCCCAATTAATGATTGGTTTCTAACCATAAGCACAACTAATAACCAAGTGTATCTTAACACAGGCTTTAAACAAGTTGATATAACAGATAGTATTTATATTGGCAACTTTAATTTTGAAACACATGCGGCAAATAATAAATCTGATTTTTCGCTTAAGTGGAATAATAATTCGCAACGTAAAAATTCGGGAGAGATAGATGGCAAACTATTGTTTTCGAAAAATAACTTGAATTTAGATTTGGGAAAATTTTTAATTTATGCTGAAGATAGTTTGTGGCAAATGGCAGGCAATGATGAAATAACAATGGATTCTAGCGGCGTTGTAAATTTCCATAATTTGATTTTCTCAAATAATAATCAGCTAGTAAAAATAGAAGGCAAAATCTCTAAAGACCCAAAGGAGCAACTACTTGTTGATTTCGAAAACTTTAAACTCAATCAATTAAATCCTCTGTTAAAACGTAACGGGGTTGATTTACAGGGCACACTTACCGGCACGGCAAACTGTTCCGATTTATATAATCATTTTGTTTTTACAACCGCTTTAGGTTTTACTAAGCTTCAAGTAAGTGGCACACCTATTGGTAGCGGAGAAATAAATAGTTTTTTTGATAAAATTAAAAACCAAGTTTCATTAAACGGATTCTTTAAGCGAGATTTTGGTAAAATTTCTGAAAGCTCTTACAATAACATTCGTTTTGATGGTTATTATTACCCTTCTGTAAAAGATACCAGTATAGATATAGATTTGCATTTATACGAATTTGCTGTTTCTGCTTTACAACCAATTTTAAAGGATATCATTACGTTTGATAAAGGCTCCATAACAGGTAACGTAAATATAAAAGGTAACCTAAAAAAACCTGCCATTAGCGGACTTGTTGAGCTTAAGGATGTAAAAAATTTAAGGATAGATTATCTAAATACGTACTATGGGGCTGAAGGAAAAATACAACTCTACCCTGGGCAATTAGAGTTTCAAAATATTATTTTAACCGACCAAAACAAAAATACAGCAACCATTTGGGGTAACATATTTCATGATAATTTTTCGAACATGAAATTAGACTTTGATATAAACGCTAAAAAATTTATGGTGCTTAATACTACGGCTTTGCAAAGCAGTATATATTATGGTAAGGCTTTTTGTACAGGCAATATTGGGCTTTATGGTCCGCCAGAGTCCCTCACATTTGATGTTAATGCAAAAACCGAAAAAGGCACTCAGTTTATTGTGCCGCTTTCTAGTACAGGCGAGGTAAGCGATAATGGCTATATACGTTTTGTAAAAATTGATAGCACTAATAGAAATGGAATCACTAAAAGTGATTTATCGGGTATAAAGCTTAATTTAAATTTAGAGGCAACACCCGATGCAGAAGTTCAAATAATTTTAGATGATAAGGGAGGAGATGGTATCAAGGCAAAAGGCAGAGGAAATATAAATATGAACATTAATAGCAACGGCAACTTTGAAATGTATGGTGTATATACTATAACAGAAGGAAGCTATTTATTTACGTTGCAAAATGTCATTAATAAAAAGTTTGATATTGATGAAGGCAGTAACATTCGTTGGAGTGGTGACCCTTATGATGCCGATATAAATATTGTAGCCACCTATAAAATACGAACTTCTTTAGCACCTTTTTTTCCAGAGGACAATAGTTCGTCAAGTGCTACGGGTGGAGGAGATAATAACAAGCGTTATCCAGTAAATTGTAAATTGTTTTTAAAAAATAAATTAGAAAACCCTGATATTACTTTTGGAATTGAATTGCCAACTGTTAGTGAAGTGTTGCGCTCTCAGGTAATGGGCTACATTAATAACGAGCAAGAACTTAACCGGCAAGTATTTTCATTATTGCTATTACGTAGTTTTGTTACTCCGGCTCTAGCGCAAGGTGGTGTTAATGCAAGTAGTACTGGTAGTGCAGGTAGCGCAGCAAGTAATAATGCGACAGAGATGCTTTCTAATCAATTAAATGGCATGTTATCTAAGTTTACAAAAGCATTTAACTTAGGTTTTAATTATCGCCCAAGCTCGGCATTAAGTAATGAGGAAATTGATGTTGCTTTATCTACTCAGCTTTTTAATGATAAACTAACTGTTGATGGCAACGTTGGGGTTAACAACAATGCTGTTACAAAAACAAGTACGCTTATTGGCGACTTAAATGTTGACTATAAACTTACTAAGGATAGTAAGGTGCATGTAAAAGCATTTAATAGAAGTAATGATAACTTTCAGATAGCTACACTTGGCGGGCAATTTACGCAAGGTGCCGGTATTTTTTACAGAGAAGAATTTAACTCAATGTCTGATTTTTTTCGCCGCATTGTAATTAAGAAGCCTAAAACTGTAAAGTAGTAAATTTGTTTTATTTAAGGTAGTAGAAAATTAAAACAAGCGCTGCCGCTATATTTGTAATAAACATAAAATAGTAAAACGATTTTACTTCGATGTTTTTTACAAAAAGAAATAATAAAGATAGTACTGATGATATAATAATAAGTGGTAATAATAAATAGGTAATAGAGCTGCTAACCAAATAAGTTTCTTTTCTGTTTAAATCATTCACCTTTTTAGCATCGTGAAGTAATAATGACTTTAAAATAATTATACTATCTCCTACTTGAGGCTCAATAGTTTCGCTTGCTAAAAATAATTCAAGCTTTGGGCATTTTTGTGTGCCTATGGTTACATAAAAATCTGTGGCGGTGTGTTTATCACTTTTCGAATAATTAACTCTATAACCACTTGTAATTACATCAGCAACTTTTAAATATGGCAACGACCAATCAATAAATATTAGTTGGGCTATCCATAAAAAAGCAATACTGCTTTTTTTAGCTAGCCGGTAAATTTTGGTTTTATAAAGATGGGAAATCTCTTTATGTTTTTCGTGCTGTTTGTGGGTAAAAAGCTCACGGGCTCGTTCAAGTCTTTCTTCTATCGAAAGGTTTTCTTTACGTGGCATGCGGTTATTTTTGCACTATAAATAAAATGCCTTTTAATTTAGTTAAGCCTCCCCAGGTACCGGGTATAATAAACGAGCTAGTTTCTTTATTCAACTCTACCGTATAAACTTCTTTATTATCAGTTGTTTCTGCTTTTAGTGAGTTTGCTTTTTTACCCGATGTTTCAAATTCAATAACATACTTATATAAGCTTGGGTTAAATTGCATGGTAGAAAAAACGGTGCTTGTTAGGCCTTCATATAGTATAGTCTCATAGCCCTCTTTGTTTTTTGTAATGGCTATTTTTACATTGTTTTCTTCATCATTACGAGGCGTGTTGTAAACAATATACAATGTATCGTTTAGTTTAATTTTCTCTGTAAGGTTTGTTGCATCCGCAGCTTTACGATAGGTAGTTGCTAAACCTGTAAATTTTAAAAGAGTAGTCTTTTTTTGCAGATTTACTTTTTTACTTACTCGCGTATTAAAAACAGAAACTACTGTTACTGTATAACTGCCTGCTTTAAGGTTTGGTATAACATCAGGATTCTTTGTATGTAAAGGATAGCTAAATGAAGTATCTGCTGATTTAATTTTCAACTCTTTCCAATAACTAAATCCATGAACCGATATTTTGTCGTCTGTTTTTATTTGTAGCTCAACACGCTTTGTTTGTGCTGATGCCGAGAATGAAAGGGCAAGTAAAATAAAAAGAAATCTCATCTTTATTTTAATACAGCAGGGTTAACAGCCTCTACCGCTTTTATTTCTGGTACGGCACGTTTAATGGTTTCTTCAATGCCTGCTTTCATGGTCATATTACTCATGCTGCACGATTGGCAAGAACCTTTTAATTCAACACGCACAATTAAATCATCCGTAATTTCAACTAACTCCACATTTCCACCATCTGCCACCAAGTAGGGGCGAATAGTATTTAAAGCTTCTTCAATTTTCTTGCGCATCATAGTATACTTTTACATCTACGAAGATAAAATAATAATTAAATTGATGAAGTAAAAATTATCAATTTTTAAAAACCGAATTTCTATCATTACTCGTCGCAAAGTAAACCTTATATTTGAGAGGTATTTTCTGTTTATAGTATAAGTTATGGAAACAACAAGTGTAGATGTGTTGGTTATTGGTGCAGGGCCTGCGGGCTCGGTAGCAGCTAGTATAATAAACCAAAGTGGGTTAAAAGTCCGCATGGTCGAAAAAGAAAAATTTCCACGCTTTGTAATTGGCGAAAGCCTTTTGCCGCGTTGTATGGAGGCATTAGATGAGGCTAAGTTGTTAGATGCTATTAAAGCACAGGGTTTTCAAGAAAAATTTGGCGCTAAGTTTTTGCGCGGCAGTGATGTATGCGATTTTAATTTTAGCGATCAGTTTACCGAAGGTTGGACATGGACTTGGCAAGTGCCTCGTGCCGATTTTGATTTAACCATAGCTAAAGAAGCTCAAAGACAAGGTGTAGAGCTTGATTTCGAAACTACGGTAACCGATATAAAATTCACAGGCACAGATTCTGTTACAACGGTAGTTGATAAAGAGGGCAAACCATCTCAAATAAAAGCCCGTTTTATTGTTGATGCCAGTGGTTACGGGCGTGTTATCCCTCGTTTATTTAATTTAGACCGACCAAGTAATTTACCTATGCGTAAAACTTTGTTTGCTCACATAAAAGACCCTCAGCGTTTAAAATACGACGAACCTAATCGCATTATTATTATTGTACACGAGCCGGGTGTTTGGCTATGGGTTATTCCTTTCTCTAACGGATTAACTTCTGTTGGTTTTGTTGGGCACGAATCTTTTTTCGAAAAAACAAATCATTTACCACCCGAGGAGCAATTACGCTTTTTAATTAATAGCGAAGTAAATACAAAAGAGCGTTTTGGAGATAAAGAATTTGCATTTGAACCACGTACTATACAAGGATGGAGTGTTACTACCGATAAGTTTTATGGAGATGGATATGTTTTAACAGGTAATGTAACCGAGTTTTTAGATCCTGTTTTTTCATCAGGAGTAACCTTGGCAGTATCATCTAGTCAGCGTGCGGCAAACCTAGTTGTAAAGCAATTAAAAGGCACAAAGGTAGATTGGGAAGAGGAATTTATGAAGCCAACTACAATAGGCGTTGATACATTTAGAAGCTACGTAATGGCATGGTATGATGGAACACTTAGTGAGATATTTTTTGCCAAAAATGTAAACATCGATTTTAAAAACCAAATATGTTCTGTATTGGCAGGTTATGTGTGGGATTTAAATAATCCATTCGTTAAAAAACACGATAAGGCATTAAAATCTTTAGCAGATGTTATTAAGTTAAACAAAGAAGAGCAAGCTGCAACGTAAGTAGTTTGATTTAGTATAACTATGAATTTTAAACAGCTTTATTACTTTTTAATAAACAGTAATGGTTACATTTCTTTAGCGGCTGTTCTATTAACTGTCGAAGCACAAATACAACTTGGTTTGAGTCCCGAATGGCATCCCTATTTGTTTATTATTTTTTTTGCCACCATGCTCGAGTATAATCTCCATCGTTTAATTACGTTATGGTTTAGAAAAGAATTTCTTATGGATGAAAAATATACCTGGCTAAGAAATAACATTACAGTTTTTTACGTCATAATGATTTTTTCAGTTATTGGTTTTTTTGCAGCTCTTGTATTTGCTAAAACCGAAGTTATAGTAACTCTATTGCCTATTGGTTTTATAACCATTTTTTATTCCTTGCCCATATTTAAAAACGAAAAAAAACTTTTCAGGTTGCGCGAAATTTCTGTCCTCAAAATATTTTTAATATCGAGTATTTGGGCTTTATCAACGGTGCTTTTACCGGTTATTCAATCAAATGAAAGTTTTGATACAACAAACATTTTGCTAATGTTAGCTGAACGCATATTGTTTGTTTTTGCCATTACTATTCCATTTGATATACGCGATATAGAAAGCGATAAAAACGCGGGGTTAAAAACAATTCCATTATTAATAGGGGAAAGAAAAGCTACACAATTGGCCATGTTTTCTTTAGTATTGTTTATGTTGTTATGTTTGATTCATTATATAAAAACGCCTTTAGTCTATACGCTACTTGCGCTTATAATTTCTGCCGCAACAACATTTGTTTTTCTTGTAAATGATAAGATTAAAAAAACAGCTTATTACTATTATGGCGTTTTAGATGGCACCATGTTTTTTCAAGGATTAATGGTTGTTGTTAGCTATTATATTTTTTTTCAGCTAACAACTACTTAATAAAAACAGAATTTACAGCATTTAAAATACTGGTTTCGTTTTTTGTAATATGCTCTTTTGCATCAGTATAACGCTGTTGGAATTTTTTATCGCTAAAAAAGTAATCTTTAATTTTTTCCTGAATTAAACTTTCAAACCAAAAAATGTTTTGCTCTTGTCTTTTTTTCTGAAAGAAATTTTTGTGTTGTGTATGACGAATATATTTTTCAATCATATCGTATACTTCCTCAATGCCCTTATTTTCAGTACTTGAGCAGGTTTTAACCTCGGGTATCCAGCCACTTTCGGTTGGCGGAAATAAATGTATGGCATTAGCGTATTCTGCTCGCGCAATTTTTGCTTTATCTAAATTAGTTCCATCACATTTTGTAATGGCAATGCCATCAGCCATTTCCATAATGCCACGCTTAATGCCCTGTAATTCATCACCGGCACCGGCAAGCATCAGTAATAAAAAGAAATCAGTTAACTGGTGAACTTCTGTTTCACTTTGCCCAACGCCAACCGTTTCAATTATTATGTAATCAAAACCTGCCGCTTCACACAGTAAAATGCTTTCTCTTGTTTTGCGTGCTACACCACCTAAACTACCGCTTGATGGCGATGGACGAATAAACACATCGTTATCTATCGAAAGTTTCTCCATACGGGTTTTATCACCCAAAATACTTCCTTTGCTAAGTGTGCTACTTGGGTCAACCGCCAACACAGCTACTGTATGTTTTTTTTGAACTAAAATCTGCCCAAAAATCTCTATAAAAGTACTTTTACCCACACCAGGTACGCCGGTAATGCCAAGGCGTACCGACTCACCCGTGTGTGGTAAAATTTTTTCAATAATTTGTTTAGAAATTTCCTGATGCTCTGCTTTGCTCGATTCTACAAGAGTTATAGCTCGTGCTAAAACAGAAATATCTTTTTTAAGAACACCTTCTACATATTCGTTTATACTTAGAAGGTTCTTCATTTATACCAACGAAATATCAAACTGAACAAGGTCTACAAACTCTTGCACGCGGTCTTCAACATTTTCATGCGTTAAACCAATTAATCTTTCAGTACCAAATCTTTCTACCGTAAAACTTGCCATAGCCGAACCATAAATGATAGCACGTTTCATGTTTTCGAAAGAGATATCTTTTGTTTTTGCTATGTAACCAATAAAGCCACCCGCAAAACTATCGCCGGCACCGGTTGGGTCAAATACTTCTTCTAAAGGTAGGGCAGGAGCAAAGAAAACTTCATCTTTATTAAACAATAAAGCACCATGCTCTCCTTTCTTAATAATTAAAGTTTTAGGACCCATTTTAATAATTTTTTGAGCCGCTTTTACTAAAGAATATTCACCTGAAAGCTGACGTGCTTCGCTATCATTAATTGTAAGTACATCAACTTTTTCAATTACTTTTTTCAAATCGTCCATGGCAATATCCATCCAAAAATTCATGGTGTCTAACACAATTAATTTTGGGCGAGTTTTAAGTTGTGCCAAAACTTTCAATTGTAACGATGGCATTAAGTTACCCAACATTAAAAACTCACAATTTTGGTACGATGCCGGAACTATAGGGTCAAAATCAGCCAACACGTTTAATTGTGTATCTAATGTATCGCGATTATTTAAATCGTTATGATACTTGCCCGCCCAAAAAAAAGATTTTTCACCTTTTTTTATTTGAAGCCCATCTAAATTAACGCCTTGTTTTTTCAGGATAGCTAAAAAATCTTGCGAAAAATCTTCTCCAACAACCGAAACAATATTAATTTCACTAATAAAGTAAGAAGCTGCAAGGCTTATGTACGAGGCAGCGCCGCCTACAATTTTGTCTGTTTTACCAAAGGGAGTTTCGATTGCATCAAACGCCACAGTACCAATAACTAATAAACTCATAAAAAATATTTTTTGCAAATATATTGCTTATTTATAAAATTGATAGTAATATTGCACCCCGAATTGAAAGAAACGGTAAAATTCCTTGGTAGCTCAGTTGGTTAGAGCACATGACTGTTAATCATGGGGTCACTGGTTCAAGTCCAGTCCGAGGAGCAACAAAAGAGGCGATTAAAAGCCTCTTTGTTTTTTGAAATAGATGCGGATGTGGCGTAATGGCAGCCGCGCCAGACTTAGGATCTGGTGCCGAGAGGCGTGGGGGTTCGAGTCCCTTCATCCGCACCACCAAAATTAAGAGCCCCTAAAAACGGGGCTTTTTTAATTTAAAGAGGCTCTTTAATGCAAATCAATCATAAATAAAATTAAAATGAGTAAACCCGAGTTTGATGATATTTATATGGATTTGGCCATAAACCTTAGCAAAAAATCACATTGCGTAAAAGCCCATGTAGGTGCCGTTCTTACAAAAGATACCCGTATTATTTCGGTAGGCTATAACGGTCCGCCGGCTGGCACACATAATTGCGACGAAGTTTGGCCTAATGTAGGTTGCCCAAGAGACAGTAAAAATAGTTGTTCATTGGCGCTACATGCTGAGCAAAATGCCATTTTGTATGCAACTAAAAGTAATGTATCGTTAGATGGAAGCACGGTTTATGTAACATTAGCTCCTTGTATTGCCTGCGCTCGTGTTATTTACACGGTTGGTATCAAAAAAGTAATTTATTTAAACTCCTATGCCGAAATGAAAGGCTTACCAACCGAAGAAGGGGTTGATTTTCTTACAAAATTTGGGGTAGAAGTAATTAAATACAAACAAAAAAATGCGTAAAATTTTATTCTCAATTGCACTACTAGTTGGCTTAGGATTCGCTACCAATGCGGTTGCTCAAGAGTCTACATCCGAAGGGGCTAAAAATCAGGTGGCATCTAAAAAAAGGCAACGTAAAGAGGCTAGGGCAGAGGACAAAGCAGCCCGCAAGCAAAAAAAGGAAGAAGAAAAAGCTATTAAACAGCATCACGAAAGGTTACAGAGTAAGGATGTTTTAAAGCGGATGAAAAAAAACAAAAAGCGTGATAAAAAACGAAATGCTAGAACCGTTAATTAGTTTTTGATAAACTAAGGCGAAATTGGCTAACCGTATTTTTGTTAAAACCTACCGTTTAAAAAAAAAGTACAGCCGTTTAATTAATAAAAATGTTGCCTCATCTTAATTTTTGTAATATTGTGCAGAAACCGTTAATAATTATTAAAGGCCGAAACTCCAGCAAAAACGCCGATTATTTAACGATTTGTTAATAAAGATGAAAAAAAGTGAAAAAAAATTTTGTGATATTTTAACAGGATGTTACTTTTAGCCCCTCAATTAAAGATAATAGTACACCAAAATATAAATTAGGCATATGAAAAAAATATATTTATTTATTACAGCATTTGTTTTTTTAGGCTTCTCCCTAAGCGCACAGAACAACGGAGGCGGCATTAAAGTTGGTTTAGTTGATAAGCAACATCCTAAAGAATCTATTCCTTTTGCCAACGTAGTTGTGTATAATGGTAAAACTCAAGTTGCCGTTGGTACTACTGATATGGATGGTTATGTAACTATTAAGCCTTTAAACGCAGGTAAATACAACGTAAAAGCTGTTTATGTAGGTTACCAACCTCAACAAATAAATGATGTTGTAGTTAATAACGATAAAACATCTTATGTAAATATAGCCCTGTCAAATGAAGGTGGAGTTAACTTACAAGAAGTTGTTGTTACTGAATACGCTGTTCCTTTAATTGATCCAGATACCAAATCAGGTGGTACTATTGATAGAGAGACTTTCCAAAACATGGCCGCAAAAGATGTAAACTCGGTTATATCTACACAAGCGGGGGTAATTTTAACTGATAATGGGTCTAGCACACAAATTCAAGTACGTGGTGCTCGTGCCGGAAACACAAACATATATGTAGATGGTGAGCGTGCAATTGGTACTACAAACATTCCTCAAGGCGCGGTTGAGCAAATGAGTGTAATGTTAGGCGGTTTACCGGCGCAGTATGGCGATGTTACCGGTGGTGCAGTTTCTATTACAACTAGAGGTACCCAACCAAAATGGTTTGGTGGCGTTGAGTTAATTTCATCTCAGTTAACCGATCCTTACGGGTACAATTTTGGTGGTTTTAGTTTAGGTGGGCCACTTGTTAGCAAAAAAGACTCTTCAAATAATAAACAACCTATCGTTGGCTTCTTTATGGCTGGTCAAGGTGTTTATCAAAAAGATCCTCGTCCTTGGTATGATGGTATCCCACAAGTTAAATCAAGTAAATTGAGTCAATTAGAGCAAAACCCAATACAATATAATGCGGCTAATAATACATACTATACAGCAAGTTCGTTTCTTACTCAAAATGATTTAACCATAGCAAAGGCTCGTCCTAATGTGGCAAATAAACAAATATCATTGGCACCAAAAATTGATTTTCAAATAACTCCAAACTTAAAAATCACATTAGGCGGTAATATAGATTACAATAACTACCGCAATTTCGTACAAGAATATTCACTTTTAAATAGCCAACATAACCCACAGGTAATTGAACAAACTTATCGAGGTTACGTACGTTTAACTCAAAAATTTGGTGCGCAAAGCTCAACAGAACAAGATAAAACACAATCTGTAGTAAAACGTGCTTATTTTACTTTTCAGGCAGGGTATCAGAAATACAAATACGTACAACAAGATCAGCAATTTAAAAACGACTTTTTTGGTTATGGTTATGTAGGTAAATTTACCGAGTATCGCGCGCCAGTATATGGGGATGTTGCAAATAATACTCAAAAAATACCTAAAGGAGGTTCTCATGGACAAGACACTTTTATTGTTCATCCTAATTCTTATGGTCTTCAAGGCTATCAAGATACTTTAATTGGCTTTGTTCCTGGTACACAAAACCCGCTTGCAGCTAATTACACCAGCAATGTAATTAAAGATATAGGTGCAAGTAACGTAAGTAGTTATGGCCAAATACAAAATGCGCAGGGTTTAGTTAATGGGTCTATACCGACAAACGTACAAGGGCTTTATTATAATACAGGAAGAACTACTGGAGGTTACGCTGTTAGAGATAATACAATTTTTAGGGTAACATCAAATTTCTCGGCTGATATTAAAAATCACTCTATAATGGTTGGTGTTGAGTACGACCAACGCAACGAAAGAGGATATGATGTAAATGCTAGAAGTTTATACACAGTAGCTAATCAGTTAGCTAATCAGCATAATCAAACTATGGATACTACGGGTACATATTATGCTACTCAAGCACAGTATGCCGCAGCTATAAACGCTGATAATGGCAAACCTTTTGGTGCTATTAATAGTATTGAAACACAGGGCGCACCAATATCTAGTACTGCCGGTGTTTTTGTTAGAGATGTATATTATAAACATGATGCCCAATCAGTATTCTCAAAAAACTTTTACGATCAAGTAATGGGCATTCATAACGGACAATCTACCCAATACATTAATATTAGCCAGTATGATCCTTCTCAGCTAAATTTAAAAATGTTCTCTCCTGATGAGTTGTTAAATAACGGACAGCAGTTAGTTACTTCTTGGGGATACGATTATACGGGTAATCGTTTAGCCGGAAGCGGAAAAGTCGCTTTTAGCGATTTCTTAGATAAATTTCATACGGATAAATTTGGAGATAAAAACTATGATAGGTTAACTGGAGCATTTACACCGGTTTATATGGCAGGTTACATACAAGATAAATTTGATTATAAAGACATTAAATTTAACGTTGGTGTACGTGTTGATAGATATGACGCTAATCAACAAGTTCTTAAGGATCCTTTCTTATTACATGAGGCATATAGCGTTTCAGATCTTAGTTCTTTAACCGGATATTCTGGCGCAGTGCCATCAAATGTCCCTAAAGACGCTATCGTTTATATATCTGATGCTAGCAGCAAGCAAATAACCGGCTTCCGCTCTGGTACTACTTGGTACGATGCGTCGGGTAATGTAGTATCTGACCCTAAAGTTATTGCTGAAAAAGGAGCTAGTGGCGCACAAGCATTACCTTATTTAAAAAACCCATCAGATAAAAGCCCTTATTCTAACGGAGCTTTTACGGCCTATAAGCCACAAATTAATGTTATGCCTCGTGTGGCGTTCTCTTTTCCTATATCTGACGTAGCAAACTTCTTTGCCCATTATGATATATTAACGCAGCGTCCGCCGGCTCAGCAAAGTGATGGTGTAAATGGGGCACCATATACTTCATTTAACAGAACAAATCCACAGGATTACTACTTCTTATCGTCAAACCAAGGTGCTGTGGTAGCAAATGGTAATTTAAAGCCAGAGCGTACAGTAGATTATGAATTAGGATTTAGCCAAATTTTAAATGAAAAGAAAAATGCGGCACTTAAATTATCAGCCTTTTATCGTGAGATGCGTAATCAAATGCAAATTACTAGGGTTAACCAAGCGTATCCTTTATCATATATTACTTACGGAAATATAGATTTTGGTACAGTTAAAGGTTTTTCGGCAGAGTTTCAACTACGTCGTAGTGGTGGTGTTCAATTAAGCGCTAACTATACACTTCAGTTTGCAGAAGGTTCTGGGTCTAATGCTAATGGTGGTTATAACCTTGTTAACAGTAGTCAGCCTAACTTACGTATAATTACGCCTTTAGATTATGATCAACGTCACACTATTACTGCCCAATTTGATTATCGTTTTGGTAATGGTAAAGATTATCGCGGAATTCAAACTACCATTAAAAAAGGTAGTGATAAAGAAAAAAATATCCAGTGGTTAAGAGATATCGGAATCAATTTTGTTGCTCGTTTAGGCTCTGGTACACCGTACTCACAAAGAACTCCAGCCACGTCTGACGTTGAAGTTGGAAACAACCCTACCCAGTTCCTTGCCGGCAGTTTAAATGGATCTCGTTTCCCATGGCAATTTAGAATTGATATGCGTATTGATAAAAATATTCCTTTAACATGGGGTGGTAAAGAAGATGGTGATAAAGCAAAACACACTAACTTAAATATTTACTTACAGGTTCTTAACTTATTCAATACTAGAAATGTAATTAATGTGCACAGTTATACTGGTAGCCCTAAAGATGATGGATATTTATCATCTGCATTTGGTATAAATGAAATAAATGGTAAATATGCGCAAAGTGCTGCTTATGGTCAAGGTTTCACTACTTTATACAATGCTAAATTAGCTGACGGAACTTATTACAGTATGCCTCGTTTAATTCGTATTGGTTTGCAATTTGATTTTTAATTTATAAAAATATTAGCTATGGAAAATTCAATGTTTAATTCAATCGGTAAAAAAACAAAAGCAGCTATGTTTTTGTTTTCACTAGGGCTTAGTGTTACCCTACCTGCCAGAGAAAATATTGGTGGCGGTGCAGGACACCGTAACAGCAATAACAATAGTATTATGGCAGGTGGATGTTCCGCAGGAACTACCCAACAAGAAATTCAGTTAAATAACGTTCGTACACGTATTTTAACTGATGGTGATATGTGGTGGGATTTTGCCGCATCTATTGCAAAATATGAAATACCAAAAGGAAGTAACTCTTATGCTCAGTTTGCAGGGTCGTTATGGTTTGGTGGCTATGTTAATGGAAAAATACATATGTCTGCAATGACTTACCGTCAAAATGGTTTAGATTTTTGGCCGGGGCCTTTAAACCCTACAGATTTAAGCATTAGTTCACAAACTTGCCAGAACTATGATAAAGTTTGGACCTTTAACAGAACAGATGTAAATAATTTTTATGCCTATTGGAAACAGTATGGTACAGCTGATCCTGCAACTCCTACTTGGATTAAAGATTATCCCGGTAATCCTGAATACGCAGGTACTAATGTTAATATACCTAACGGAACAACTAGCAGCCCTCTTTTAGCGGGTTTAAACGGTACTATTTACCCAATGAATTATTTGGCACCATATTATGATGTAAATGGTGATGGCTTATACAATTATTCTAATGGAGATTATCCGGCTTACATAGTTCCAACTCATACTGTTGAGAGAGGAAAATGTGTAAGATACTTATTCGGAGATCAAACTCTTTTCTTTGTTTTTAACGATAATGCAAACATACATAATGAAACCGGTGGTTTGGCTATTGGGGTTGAAATACGTGGTCAGGCATTTGAATTTTCCACCAGCGATCAGTTAAATGATATGACTTTTTATAACTACGAAATTATCAATTGGAGTAGTAATAGAGTAGATACTACTTACTTTACAGTTTGGGATGATTGCGATTTAGGTAACTACCAAGATGATTATGTAGGCTGTGATGTTAGTCGTGGTTTAGGTTATCAATATAATGGGGATAATTACGATGAAGATGCCGGAGGACAAACCGGATACCATGATAAATTACCCGCAATTGGTTGCGACTTTTTCCAAGGGCCTTACGCTAATGTAGGTGATAGTGTTGATAATGACCGTGATGGCTGCGTAGATTGTACATGGAATCTAGACGCTTCGGGGCATGTTGATCCTAGTTTAGGCGTTTGGAAATTTGACTACCAAGTACCTGAGCAATGTATTATGTCGAGATTTACTTATTATAATAATACAGGAAGTCAAAAAAATGGTAACCCCCCAACTAGTAATGGATTCCAAGCATATTATAATTTAATGGCAGGCAAATGGGAAGATGGTACGGCTATGACATATGGTTCCCAAGGCTTAACCGCCGGAACACCACCTTGTAAATTTCTTTACCCTGGTAAT
>DATHOW010000304.1:0-8160 GCA_035484495.1 Bacteroidia bacterium
CCGGTACCATCAACATGTTGACTGTTATAAATCGCACCTGCTGGGCCATATGTTTGCTGAGCAACGCCAAATTTTGGATCATGAATGATGTTGGTACTGAAGTCTTGATCACAATTCATAAGAACGCCACCTGCATATTGAGTGGAAGTAAATATAGCATTACTCGAATTTGAAAAAGTAAGCCCCCCATCTGCCGAGTAAGCAAAACCTATATTACTGGAAGGTAAAGAATTATTAGGGAGGTCTGTCCAACAAACAAATACTTCACCATTAGGCCCTGTTTGCACATTAGCACCATCTCCATATCCATTAGCATTATTTCTTAAATCTGCTATGCGAGAACTAGTAGCCCAATTATCAGTAGATCTAAAAAAACTAAGGTTAGCGGTTGGTGCTGATGGGTCAATGCATAGGGCCGCCGCATTATCAAAAAATTCTGTGCCTACACAATAAAGGCTATTTGCATAAGGGCTATTAGCTATATTATCAGCTGCAATCATTTCTTTATCAAAACTAATGGGATCCACTATATAAGTGGGAGTAGACCAAGTTGAACCAGCAGAAGACCCAGCCAAAGAAGTTGCTGAAAAAAAGCCCCGGAATTTTAATTCTAAAGTAGAAATAAAAGCATCTCCGTTAAGATTAAAAGCAGTTGAAGGGTCTCCACCACTTCTAGCAGCTCCAATACCCGGAATAGTAAGCGGACCCGGAAAATGATCATTACCAGTCCAAGTTGACCCTCCGTTGTTAGAATAATAATATCCTTGATCCTCTAAGCCTGTATTCAGATTTTGATTATTCGCGCTAAGAATAAGATTTTGAGGGTTATTTCTATCTATTGAAATATGCGGTTCTGATTGTTGAAAAAAAGAAGAACTTAACACCCTAACATCAGCATGATCAACAATAGTTAAACCTTGTGCATCTCGCTCATTTTGACCATTGCCCAAAGTTATAACACTTGGATAAAATGTAGCAGTAGGAAATATATACGTGGTATCACGTACTTTTTCTCCCTCTTCTCCATGATTTTCCTGAGCTGAAGCTTTATTAGTAAACACTAGTAACCAAAAAATAAAAACTATCTGTACAATTGTATGTGCATTAACTTTAACTTGTTTAAGTCTGTGGCTAATTTTTTTCATTGGCTTAGTTTTTTATGAGTTGTTTAGTTTCAATTCCATTTGTTGTTTCTACTTTCAATAAATAAACGCCTGTATATAAATCGGCTATATTAATTTGGCAATTTAACGATGAAGTAATTTGGTGATAAATTTTTTCACCCACCATATTAAAAATTTCTATCGTTTTTATGTTAGAATTATTTGGTTGTCCCATTTGAATATTCACTACATCTATTGCCGGGTTGGGATACATGCTTAATTCATCATTTTTAATATTTAATCGTGCTATACCTATCTGCCCGGCATTAGTTACTTTACGTACCACATAATTAGCATCATCTGCTATATATAAATTACCGACGCCATCTAAACATATTCCTGCGGGAGCACGTAATTCTGCTGCGGTAGCTTGCCCTCCGTCTCCACCATAACTATAAAACCCATCGCCTGTTATAGTACTTATAATGCCAGACGTATTTACCTTGCGCACACGATTATTGTTTACATCCGAAAAATATAAATTACCAATTGCATCTAAAACTATTCCACCGGGTCCCTTTAATTGAGCAAGGGTAGCCTGTCCTCCGTCTCCGCTAAAACCTTGTGTTCCATTTCCAGTTATTGTAGTAATAATGCCCAAAGTATCTACTTTACGTATTACATCATTTAAAGCATCACTGATATACAAATTACCAATAGCATCTAAAGCTATTATGTGTGGTTTATTTAATTGTGCTGCAGTAGCCTGTCCTCCGTCTCCACTATAACCAGCTATCCCTGTACCAACAAAAGTTATTATAATACCATCTGTATTTACTTTACGTATACGATTATTACTCCAATCTGCAATGTAAAAATTACCTGTTGCATCAAAAACAACTGAACTTGCCCCTCTTAATGAGGCTGCGGTCGCTTGCCCTCCATCGCCGCTAAAACCGTAAGTGCCATTGCCTGCTATAGTGCTTATAATCCCTGCTGTATTTACTTTACGTATACAACTCCTTCCATCATCAGCTATATATAAATTACCCAAAGCATCACAAGTTACACTACTGGGGTTGTTTAATGTTGCTGCCGTAGCCGGACCCCCATCTCCTGTAGGACTAGTGGCTCCTGTACCCACAAAAGTTGTAATAATCCCTGCTATATCTACTTTACGTATCCTATTGTTCTGACTATCGGCTATGTATAAATTACCTGAACCATCTACCGCTACACCTGAGGGACTTCCAAAACCAGCAGCCGTAGCTTGCCCGCCATCTCCACTACTTGGGCCCGCTATTAAAGTGTTACCTGCAATTGTAGTAATTATTTGAGCTTTACCAAGTATACTTACTTGTAAAAAACTACCAGTAAGTATAAGGTATAGTAAAGCTTTGGTTGTTTTCATGTTTTTTTACGTTACAAAAGTTAAGCATTATTTAAATTACTTTACTTTTTATCAGTCAATTTTTTAGCAAGTTCTTCAATTAGTTTTTGTTGAGCTTCTAATTGTTTTTTTAGTTCAACTATATACAAAGTGTTTTCTTCTATTTTTTGCAATAAAACAACATCGGTTTGTGCTAAGTTGTTGCCTTGCTCCTGTATGTCTTTTTGTGTAGGCACATTAGGTAAATGGTGGTTAGTTTTATAAAATTTTTCTAACTCATTTAATGGCATAAGTTTATATTCTTTATCAAATACAAAATCTGCCCAATTGGTTTCAGTTACCCATAAATTGGCACCCGCAGAACCAGATTGACTTGTTCCTATAACAACATCGCCATTAACAGTAAGCATAGCGGTGTTATGCCCACTTGAATTTTGTCTTTTTGCACCTCCAGTTTCTGTACCAATGTATGTTTGCCCTTTAGCTGTAACTTCAAATAATGTTTTGTTGTAAGGTTGTGAAGATGTGACAGATAAATTACTATTCACTATGGTGAAAGGCGAATTATTGGTTGTGGTTGAACTATTAATTAGAGTTGCACCATCATTCCCGACATTAAATACAGTTTGGGTACTATTTTTAATATTTAGACCTGCATTGGTGCCAGAAGCAGCTATATCGAGTTGGGCAAGAGGAACATATGCTAAGTTATATAGCCCAATCCCCACTTGACCTGTTGTTTTAAGCCACATATTTTTCTGACTATATGCTTCCAATACAAAATCATGATTGTCGCAGGTTCCCGCTACTGCTCCAGTTGTATTTCCAATAATATTTCCGCCAGTTAACCATGCAAGGTTAGTAGTCTTACAGGCAGAAATAGCACAAGGCGGATTCGGAGGTGCTCCACCACAGAAAACTTTTGCGTTGCTACTAACACTTAAATTTCCTAATGAATCAATAAATAAAGGCTGATAACCACCGACTACACCACTGAGAGAGCTGACATTAATGTTACTACTTGTTAGTAATCCTGAAATTTTGCTATCGCCCGTAACATCTAAAGCAGCTTGCGGGTTACTGTTTCCAAGCCCTAATTTGCCGTTGTAATAAATAGGTGCATGAAAAGTATCGGCAGTTTGTTGCCACAGTTCAACTGCAACAGACAAAGGCGTGCTGTTTACACAACCATGCGCATCAGTTCCAGTTACAGTATAACCCGTTGTAACTTGTGGTATAGCGGTAACCGTTGTACCAGTTGTTGAACTTAAGTTAGTTGAAGGTGACCAAGAATAAGTAGTTGCTCCACTTGCAGTAACAGTTGCACCTTGCCCTCCCAATACAATTGGTGTAGCAGGACTTGTAGTTATAATGGGTAATGCATTTACAGTAAGATTTACGGTTTGTGTACCAACACAGCTATTTGAGTTTGTTCCTGTAATGGTATATAAAATTGTAGCAGTTGGGTTAGCTATTACAATCGCTCCGTTTGTTGAATTTAATCCGGTTGCGGGTGACCAGGTATAAGTTGTTGCTCCGCTTACAGTTAGTGATGTACTACTGCCAATACAAATAGCAGGTGTTGCAGGACTTATAGTTAAAGTTGGTAAAGGATTTACCGTAACAGTAGTAGTTTTTGTTCCAATACAACCGCTACCATTTGTTCCTGACACCGTGTAGTTTGTGGTTACCGTAGGACTTGGGGTTATTGATGTAGTGTTTGCCCCTGTACTCCAAGTATATGTAGTTGCACCGCTTGCCGTTAAAGATGTAGTATTGCCAACGCATATAGTTGCCGACGTAGGTGTTATAGTAAGAGTTGGTAAAGCATTTACAGTAACAGCTACTGAGGCTGTATTTACACAACCATTTGCATTTGTTCCTGTTACGGTATAATTAGTTGCTACTGTTGGAGTAGCTATTACAATAGCTCCGCTAGTTGTATTTAAAAAAGTAGCAGGAGACCAAGTATAGGTACTTGCGCCGCTGGCAGTTATTGCTACGGTTGAGTTGTTACAAGTTGATGGGGAAGTCGGGCTGATTGTAAGTGTTGGTAAAGCATTTATGCTAACTGTTAAACTTTTTGTTCCAACACAACCATTAGCATCTGTTCCAGTTATAGTATAATTAGAAGTACTGCTTGGGTTGGCAATAACATTAGCGCCTGTTGTTGTATTTAATCCCGTTGCGGGTGACCAAGTATAAGTGCTTGCTCCGCTGGCACTTACAGCCACTGTTCCTCCAGCACAAACAGCGGGTGCTGTTGGGCTCGCAACTATTGTAGGAGCAGAATTTACAGTAGCCACCACAGCTGTTCTACTTGCAGTTGTACAACCACCACTAGTTGCATCAACATAATAAGTAGTTGTTGAGCTTATAGATGGTGTAGTATAAGTTGTTCCAGTTGCAACAGCAGTTCCACCTGTAGATGCAGTATACCAATTTACTGTACCTGAAGTTGCCGTAGCTCCTAAGCCAACGGTGCCTGTTCCGCAACGGCTGCCGGGCGTAGTGCCAGAAATAGTAGGGGAATAAACTACGGTTAAAAAGGGTTTATTTGACGAGGCGTCGCTTGAAGCAAAACCAAGAGAAGCATATGGGCTCCCTTCTGTCTGAAGCATCATAACCCAACCATAATTAGTAGAAGGTGAGCTAACCATATTTTGAACGTGGCTGGTTACATTTATGGTATAAGAAGAACCTGTTGCAACTGTAAAAGAAGAACAAGAAATAACATCGGTTGAACTAGGTGATGGTCTATTGTTCCATGTAATGCCACCATTGGTCCAGGATCCGGTTACCCTTTTCAGATAAAATGAATTAGGCTGATTAGAACCTGATTGATTATTATCAGATGTTGTATAAAAAGTAAGATAAGCAGAACATACATTTGCTGAAGTAGGTATTGAAGCTGTATTGAATTCGATGTAAGCTTCGTAATTATATGCGGCTCCATTTGTCCAAGCTGTTGCTAATAATTTGGTATCTGAACCATAATTATTACCTGCATCAACTGTTTCGGAAAGCACATTTGCGTCTCCACTTGGTGTAAAAGTTGCTGTTGTTTGAGCTTGCAGTTGTGTTATACTTAAAAATATAAGCGTTAAGCAAAATAATTTTTTAAACATGGATTTTTTATTTATGGATGATGTGATTTTCATACGGTGAAAAATTAAAAATGATATAATTTGTTAATTGTGAAAATTAAAACTGCCTGTACCCAATAGATTATTATTACTATCGTATAAATTAATATTTATTGAATAGTTTGTGTTCATGTATCCTAGGTATCCCAAACTTATGGTGATTGTGTTTCCTGCACGCAAACAATTATTTGCTACCGTTAAATTTTGAGATGAAGGAATAGTAGTCAATGAATAATTCTGAGTTTGAATAACCCCTCCAGAACTTGCGTTACTAAATGTGTAACCTATTTTTGAAACGGTTGTTGTATTGCTTACATCAAATTGAATGCACCTTACAAAAGCACTATCGTGTTGAGTAGTATTAGTAAAATGACTTTTATCAAGTGTTACCTTAAAGTTGGAACAGTTTGTTTGTGATTTTACTGTAAGAGTAAATAAGCACAAAAAAAATAGATAGCTAATTGTTTTCATAGAGGTTATTGTTATTTTAGTTTATACCCTTTGTTAGTTTAATTCTATTTAAATAATATTAACTTAATTTAAGTTAAAAAGTGTGCAAACGTAATTCAAATTTGCAGAGGATACGATTATCGAAATGTTAAATAAACAGTTAAATACTGTTAAATGAGTAAGCAAGATACACTTTTTTAAGCCTAAAAAAATAATGTCGTTACTTTATCTACATTTTTTTACAGTGTGGTAAAGCGTACTTTTTTTACGAAATACGGCCTAAAAAACCATCAAAAAAAGCTGCCTTATTTTGAGCCTAAACACACATTATATTTAAATATATAATTAAAGAAATAAGTAAATAAATGTTTATATAATTGAATAAATCTATAAGGTTTAAATAATAATGTCATTATGACATTACCAAATCAAACGGCAAAACATACAGGAGGCAAAAGCAACCAACAGTCTAATGCTTTGCAGAAGTTATAATTAGGCAAAACAACCTTGCTCCATCAAATAATAAATAGTCGTATTCCTTATAGCCCCATACTACCTAAAATATGCCCCCCTTTCCCTTCCATCCTTTGGGTTCAAAAATCAGGGCTTAAAACACAGGGCATCCTTTCGCCCCCTTTTTTTCCTCTTTTTAAAGTTTATCAAGAAGCAAACACTTAAAATATTGATTTTAAGTAGTTTGAAAATTCGGCTCTGCCGTATTTCACTTAACTAATTAATAATCAGTATCAGATTTACTACTTTTTATTTTTTCGGCTTTTTTAGGCGTTTTATCCCTTGTTGATTTTTTGAATAATAAAGCAGTTAAATCTAAAAGAAAATAATTCAGCACCGGCCACCGGTAATCATCTAAAAAATATACAGAAGTGCATTTTAAAGTGCGCAAACTGAATTTATGAACTCGTGCAACGTAATACATGTCGGTAAAAAACACAAGCTTAAAAACAGCGTAACAGTAAAAAAAGTGTAACAAAAATAATCGGACAAGTTGTCGTTTTGGATTTAAGAATGACCTCTAAGAAATTTTGGCGAACGTAGCCAATCCGTTTTTAGCGCAGGTAAATTAAGCAGCCCTTGTCTGAAGTTTTGCTCACAAAACAAGTTTGGGTTGCGTGGTAAAACGGGTGCAGCTAACGTCCAAAATTTATGAGCAGTCTTGACTTTTTGCTACCTTTTGTGTTAAGACAAAAGGAGTGTATTATAAAATAGATAGGATAAGAATATTATCTTTGCTCAAAGAAGGTTCGAGCTAATGTTAAATATGTCCACAAAAAAAAGTGTAGAAAAATAGTTTTTTCTGCACTTTTTTTGCTTTATACCCTAATCATAAACCACACACATGGTAAATAGGTGTTCGTTTTTTGGAAGAATATTTTTCATATTTCTTATTAATTTTAAATAGTCATCTCTAACTATTGTAAAACCCTATTAATAAAATAACTTTGTAATAAACAACAAGTAAATTACCTGTAATTAACAGCTTTAAAAATTAAACAAACTCAACATGAAAAAATTACTGCTAATTACTTGCAGCCTATTTTTTAGTATAACAAGTTATGCCCAAACGCAGCTATGGGGCATGACCCAAGCAGGCGGGCAATACAATGCAGGTGCTATTTTTAAAACCGATGGCTCGGGAAATAACGAAACGGTACAGCAAAGTCTTTTTCTATATGAAGGGGCTAATCCATATTATACTAATTTAACGCAGGCATCGGATGGAATGTTGTATGGAATGACTTCTGGAGGGGGGAAAAATTTGGATGGCATATTGTTTCAATATGACCCTGCTACCTCCACCTATACCAAGAAACTTGATTTTGCCGGGGCAACAAATGGACAAAGCCCTTATGGCTCCTTGATGCAGGCATCGGATGGAAAACTCTATGGAATGACTTATCAAGGGGGAACAAATAATATGGGTGTCATCTTTCAATATGATCCTGCCACCTCCACCAGTACAAAGAAGCTTGACTTTGTTGGAGCAGCCAATGGACAATATCCCAATGGCTCCTTGATGCAGGCATCGGATGGAAAGTTATATGGAATGACT
>DATHOW010000305.1:0-2784 GCA_035484495.1 Bacteroidia bacterium
CCCGATAATGAGTAATGAATTGGAGCGAGTATATAAAGAGTTTAAAACGAAAGATGATTTTTTAATTTTATCGCATACCGTAAACCCGGAAACAGATAGCGTAGCTCAGCTTAAGGAGTATGCCCAAAAACATGGGGATACTGATTTGCATTGGCTGTTTTTAACCGGAGATAAAAAACATTTATACGAAATAGCCCGCAAAGGTTATTTACTAAATGCCGAGGAAGGTGATGGTGGCGAAGATGATTTTATACACACGCAAAACTTTGCCCTAATAGATAAAGAAAGATGCATTCGCGGGTTTTATGATGGAACCGATAGTGCAGAAGTTAGCCGTTTGATAAAAGACATTCATCTTTTATTTGACGAGTATGCTTATAAGGAAAAGAACGACTAAGAAATAACAACTGTTTAAAAACAGCTCTCGTTACTTTTTGTATAGGTTACAATTGTTTTGCCAGTATAGGGGTCTATTTTAAAACATGTATCAATGTTATATATGCAAGGGTCTTCATCTGCCGGTGCACTATGGATTGTTCGGATGTAATAATTAAGTTCAATAAAAGGTTTAAAAGTTATTTTATTGGGGATAGAGTCAAAAATAAGATAATCCATATTGTTATTATGATTTATTCTTTTTTTGATGTCAAGTAGCTTGTCTTTATTTATGAACGGTTTTAGGTAAGTCGAATCTATCAAGTCTGTTATTTCTAGTAATTTATAGTTTGAATTTAATGTTATTCTTACATCATAATCGAAACAAGAGGTTGGTTGTTTTATTAAACTATAAACCAAAGTATATTGATCTGGCTTAGTATTTATCATCGTTAACCACGTTTTTTCCTCAGCTTGAGAATAAAAAGAAACTTTACTATACTTAGCATCAAACGAATAAAATTTAAGAAAAGTACTTTTAGGTACATAGGTATAAAGGATAGAATCTGCTACATGTTTTGCTCTAACTCTGAAATCAATAGGGCTCTCTTTTTTGTTGCTTGCCGCAAGCAAAGAAAAAAACACTATTAATAAAAAAACTTTTTTCATAATAAGACAAACTTACTAAATATACGAAAAATAGTTGTAACCCCTGTTAGAGATTGAAGTGAAAAGCCTGCTGCCTGCAAACAGATTTCTCAGTCGTTCCTTCTTCGAAATGACAAGAGGGAGGAGATTGCTTCGCTACGCTCGCAATGACACTATAAAAATTAATTTACGCTTAGGCGTTCTAAAATTTCAGCAAACTCATCGTTGCTTTTAAACGTTAAGCTAAGGCTACCGCTACCATCTTTTTTGCGTTTTAAAGCAACAGGTGCATGAAACAGTTTGTTTAATTTTTCAATTATTTTTTTGTCCTCAAGCGTTACAATAGCAGGCGTTTTTGTTTTAGGAACATGCGTTTTAACTTTTTCGCCACGAGCTAACATTTCAACATCGCGCACCGAAAGATTTTCTTCAATTATTTTAGCAAATAAAGCTAATTGCAAATCTTCGTTCTCAATAGAAATTAATGCGCGTGCATGACCCATGCTAATTTCTTTATCGCGGATGCCTTTTTGAATTTCGGCAGGTAGTTTAAGTAAACGCAAGTAGTTAGTAATGGTTGAACGTTGTTTGGCAACTTTATCTGCCAACTGTTCTTGTGTTAAGTTACACTCATCAATTAAACGTTTGTAGCTTATGGCAACTTCAATAGCATCTAAATCTTCGCGCTGTATGTTTTCAACCAATGCCATTTCAAGCACGGTTTGGTCGTTAGCAATACGAATGTAAACCGGCACCTCATCCAAGCCCGCAATTTGTGATGCACGAAAACGACGCTCGCCCGAAATTAACTGGTAATTATCGTAGCCCATTTTACGCACCGTAATAGGTTGTATAATGCCGTGTTGTTTAATAGATTCAGCTAACTCATTTAGCGCATCGGTATCAAAATGTGTACGTGGCTGAAAAGGATTTACCTCTATAGCCGATATTTTTATCAGGTTAACAGAGCCTGCTACAGGAGCAGATGTGCCAACTTTTTTAGTTGTAATGTCTGTTTTTGAGTTTTCTAATAATGCGCCTAATCCGCGCCCCAATGCTGATTTTTTCATCTCTCTTTATTTTTTACTGTGCGTTGTAATTTGTATGCTGTATGTTTTATTCTAATTCTTGTTCAGGTACATCTTCATCCATTTCCATAAAACGAGCATCGTTGCTAATTTTTGTCAAGCCATTTTTTTGCAGAATTTCGCGCGCTAGGTTTAAATAGTTAACCGAGCCTTTACCCGCAGCATCGTACATAATAATGGTTTTGCCATAGCTTGGTGCTTCGCCCAATTTTGTGTTACGGTGTATAACGGTGTTAAACACCATATCCTGAAAATGCGATTTTACTTCTTCAACCACTTGGTTAGATAAACGTAAACGAATATCGTACATGGTTAATAAAACACCTTCTACTTCAAGGTCTTCATTCATTTCGGTTTGCACTAATTTTATGGTGTGCAATAATTTGCCCATGCCCTCTAACGCAAAATACTCGCACTGAACAGGAATAACAACCGAGTTAGCAGCAGTTAGCGCATTAAGCGTAACTAAACCAAGTGAAGGCGAACAATCAATGATAATAAAATCATAATTG
The DNA here is from genome assembly GCA_035484495.1 of Bacteroidia bacterium. GTDB lineage: Bacteria > Bacteroidota > Bacteroidia > B-17B0 > Aurantibacillaceae > PALSA-968. Next base: position 2,624 of record DATHOW010000305.1, read on the forward strand.
TCTTTTACTTTAGCCAACATGGTTTTTAATTTTTGATTACGGTTTGGTTGGTCAACCAACTCAAGCTCTGCTCCTACTAAATCAATATCAGATGGAAGAAGTGATAAGTTAGGTGTATCGGTTTCGATGATAGCTTTTTTAATGTTGGCTTCATCCATTAA